>DATMCA010000583.1:0-4442 GCA_035559015.1 Umezawaea sp.
GGGCGGCAGCCACCGCAGCTGGACGCCGAACAGGGCGATCAGCACGATCGCCAGGGCGAACTCCGGGATCGAGTGCAGGCCGACGCTGATCGACGTGAGCACCCGGTCCAGCACTCCGCCCTCGCGCAGCGCCGCCAGCACACCGACCAGCACCGACAACGGGACCAGCAGCACGAGGGTGAGCACGGCGAGCACGGCCGTCGGACCGACGCCGTCGAGCAGGAACTCCGAGACCGGCCTCCCGGAGACCAGCGAGACGCCGAGGTCCAGCCGCGGCAGGCCCAGCAGCCACGTCCACCAGCGCTCCAGCGCGGGCTGGTCGAGGCCCATCGCGACCCGGATCTCCTCGATCCGCCGCGGGTCCGGGTTGTCCCCGGCCAGCGCGACGGCCGCGTCACCCGGCAGTGCCCGCACGAGCAGGAACACCAGCGTCGCCACGGCGAGCACCTGGAGCGCGCCGAGGCCGAGCCGCCGGGCGGCGTACCGGCGCAGGCTCACCCCAGCCACACCCGGTCGAACCGCGCCCAGTCCAGGGTGTTCGCGGGCGCGGTCGCCACGCCGCCGACGTTCGGCGAGGCGCCGACGATCCAGTCGGCGAAACCCCACATCAGGTAACCGCCCCGCGCGTGCAAGGAACCCTGCATCTCCCGGTACACCGCGCCGCGCTCCGCCGCGTCCACTGTGGACACGGCCTTCCGGTAGAGCGCGTCGAACTCCGGGCTGGCCCACCTGGTCACGTTGGTGCCGGAGTCGGACAGCAGCCGCTGCGCGATGTGCGTCTCGATCGGCATGGCGCCGGAGCGGAAGCTCGACAGCGACCCGTTCTTCAGCGTGTCCGACCAGTAGCTGTCCTTGTTGCCCGTGACGACCTCGATGGTCAACCCCGACCCCTTGACCTGGTCGGCGAACACCGTCGCCGCCTCGACCATCCCGGCCGCCGCGGTGGACGTGTCGAGCTTGACCACCAGCCCCTCGGCGCCCGCCTTGCGGATCAGGAACCTGGCCCTGTCCAGGTCGCGCCCGCGCTGCGGGAGGTCGTCGGCGTAGTGCTCGTACCCCTTGCCGAACAGGTCGTTGCCGACCTGGCCGCTGCCGCCGAGCACCGCCTCCACCAACTGCGGCCGGTCGGCCAGCAGGAACAGCGCCTCGCGCAGGTCGGGATCGTCGAACGGCGCCCGGTCCACCTTCATCGCGAACGACTGCACGGCGCTGTTGGGGGAGCGGTGCACCGTCATCCGGTCGCCGCCGGCGTTGGCGCGCGCGGTCGTGGGCGTGAGGTCGTGCGCGTACTCGACCTGCCCGCCGAGCAGCGCGTTCGCCCGCGCCGACTCCTCGTTGGCGATGACGAACTCCAGCTCGTCCAGGTGCGGCGCGCCCTCCCAGTAGTCGGCGTTCCGCTTGAGCAGCACCGACTTGCCGGGCGCGAACGACTCGAAGCGGAACGGCCCCGACCCGATCGGCGCGGTGAAGTCCTCCGCCCCCTCCGGCACGATGTAGGTCCCGAACGCCGCCAGGGCGTTGGGGAACTCGACGAACGGCCGCTGGAGCGCGAACTCCACGGTCCGGTCGTTGACGGCCTTGCTGTTGGGCAGGTCGATCAGCGACAGGCTGGACTTCGCCCGGAACGTCCGCCGCGGGTCGAGGATCCGGGCGTAGCTGGCGAGCACGTCCTGCGCGCGCACCGGTTTCCCGTCGTGGAACACCGCTTCGCGCAGGGTGATCCGCCAGCGCAGGAGATCGGCGCTGGGCTCCCACCTCTCCGCGAGTCTCGGCTGGGCCGAGACGTCCTGGCCGAGGTCGGCGAGCTTGTCGAACATCGCCTTCGACCGCGCGGCCTCGACGAACAGGTTCGCCAGGTGCGGGTCGAGCACCTCCTTGGCCCCGGCGCCGGCGAACGCGGCCCGCAGCCTGCCGCCGGCGCGCGGACCCGCCGCGGCGGGCGCGGGGGCGTCGGTGGCGCAGCCGGTGAGCGTGACGACGGAGAGCCCGGCCGTCAGCCCGAGGAAACCTCGGCGGGTGAGGGTCATGGGTGGGTCCTTTCGGTGAGGCGCGCCACGACGTGGAGGCGGTCCCCGGACAGGGGAGTGGTCAGGTCGGCGTCGGGTGTCCACGGCTCGTCGGTGCGCGGGCCGGGGCGGTCGAACAGGGCCAGCACCTCGAACCCGGCCAGGTCGAGCAGGTGCCGCAGCTCCTGCGGGAACAGCAGCCGCCACGCCGAGCGCTGCACCAGCGGCTCGTCCCGGCCCGGCCACTCCCACACCCGGCGGCGGCGCAGCAGCTGGTCGGCGTGGTCGATCCACAGCTCGGTGTGCGAGGTGTACGGGACGCCCCGCCAGGTCACGGTCCTGGTGCGGACGCCGTCGAGCAGCTCGCCGCTGCCCAGGAAGAACGCGCCGTTGCGCATCTCGGCGACGAGCAGGCCGCCGGGCACGAGGTGCTCGCGGCAGCGGGTCAGGAACGCGTCGAGGTCGGCGTTCGCGTGGTTGTACAGCAGGGCGCTGTCCAGGCACGTGAGCACGTCGAACCGCCGCTCCAGCGCGAACGTCCGCATGTCGCCCAGCACGAACTCCGCCTCGGGGTGGTGCTCCCGCGCGTGCTCGACCATGCGCTCCGAGCTGTCCAGCCCGGTGACCCGGTACCCGCCGCGCGCCAGGTGCCCGGCGTCGCGGCCCGTGCCGCAGCCGATGTCGAGCAGGTCGCGGCCACCGCCGAAGCGGGCGACCAGGTCGTGGACGAACCACGCGGCCACGTGGTCGGGATCGGGGAACTGGTGCTCGTACAGCTCCGGGTTGTCCGTGAGCAGGTTCGTCATCGCGCGGCCTCCGCCGGGGTGAGGGCTCCTCGGCGGTGCAGCAACGCCACACCGGCGGCGCAGGTGAGGCCGATCGCCACGCACAGCGGTGACGTCAGCCACCCGGCGGCGCCGATGGTCCAGCCGATCGCCGCGTTGGCGAGCGCCGCCACCACACCGGAAGCGAGGTAGAACATGCCGAAGTACGTGCCCGCCAGGTCGTCGCGGCCGAAGCCGGGGACCAGCTCGTAGACGAACGGCTGGGCGATCATCACGCCGACCGACAGCAGGGTCGCGATCAGCACCGGCACCACCCCGTCGGCCACGGCGGTCGCGACGAACCCCGAGCCCATGACGGCCAGCCCGAGGGCGATGGCAGGCCCCCGTGCCCGCCAGGAGGACAGCGCGCGGGTGATCCGCACCTGGAGGCCCAGGGTGGCGACCGTCGACACCAGGAAGATCAGCGCGACGGCGCTCGCCGACCCGGTCGCGCGCTGGGCCTGGAGCGGCAGCACGAGGTAGAGCTGGTTCTGCAGGGCGAACATGCCGGTCAACGCGAGGGTGAACGCGACGAACCGGCGGTTCGCCAGGCACTCCTGCCAGTCGCCGAGCACCGTGCCGTGCCTCGCCGGCACCGGTCGGTCGGGCAGCACGAGGGCTTGGGCGACGGTCAGCACCAGGAAGATCCCGGCGGCGACGAGTGCGGCGACCCGGAAGTCCCACAGCAGCAACGCGCTGCCGAGCACCGGACCGGCGAGCGCTCCGGCCTGGCCGAAGACGGCGAACAGCGCGAACGCATCGGCCCGGTCGTCCTCGGCGGCCTCCACGGCGACGTAGGCCCGCACGGCGGGGTTGAACAACGCGCCCGCGAGTCCACTGAGGACCGAGGCGACCAGCAGCACGGCCACCGACTCGCCCGCCGCGAACAACCCGAACCCGACCGCCCGCAGGGCGCAGCCGACGATGATCACCCGTCGCGGCCCGAGCCGGTCCGACGCCGAGCCGCCGACCAGGAACAGCCCCTGCTGGCTGAGCGTGCGCACCCCCAGCACCACGCCGATCGTCGCCGCGGAGAGGCCGAGACCGCCGCCGAGGTACGTGGCCAGGTAGGGGATCAGCAGGTAGAAGCCCGTGTTCACGCCGAACTGGTTGACCAGCAGCAGGCGGACGGACAGCGGGAACCGCCGGATGGTCATCGCGGCGCCACGCCGAGACCGGGAGCGCCGGACAGCCGCAGCGTGCCGTCCTCGCCGCCGATGCCGGTCCACGGGTCGTGCGCGAGCAGGAGGTGGCCGTCCAGGTCGACCCACCGGGCGTGCCCGGTGAGGTGCGCGGCGGGCGCGATGCCCAGCGAACTGGCGACCAGGCAGCCCAGCATCACGTCCAGGCCGTTCTCCCGGGCCGCGGTGATGATCTCCAGCGCGGACCGGATCCCGCCGCACTTGGCCAGCTTGACGTTGACGCCGTCCACGATCCCGGCCAGCGCGCGCACGTCGGCCGCGGTCGCCGCGTCCTCGTCGGCGACCAAGGGCACGGCGCAGCGGTCGTGCACCCACGCCAGTCCGGCGGGGTTCCCCGGCGCGATGGGCTGTTCGAGCGCGTCCGCCACGACACCGGCGGCGGCGAGCCGGTCGACGACCCGCGCGGTGTG
>DATMCA010000584.1:0-19309 GCA_035559015.1 Umezawaea sp.
CTGGTCGATGCGGTCCAGGCCCCAGGACGGCGGGTTGGACTGGGTGGTCTCGACGTGGAAGACCTGGTCCTGCTCGACGTATTCGACGGCCGGGTCGGCGGCGAGGCGCTTGGCCTGCGCCTCCGAGAGCTTGACGCTGAAGCCGCGCAGCGCGCTGCCGTACACGCGGTCGACGGCGCCGCCGAAGCGGGCCGCGACGGTGTTGGCGGTGGCCTCGGTCCTCGAAACCGCGTCGGAGGTGTCCTTCAGCTTCACCACGTAGCTGTTCGGCACCTTTTCCCTGGCGCCAGCCGAACGGATTTCGCCCGTCGCGGCCTGCGCCGGGGAAGCCAGCAGTGTGACTGCCGTGGCGGCCATCGCGGCCACCCCGACGCCGGCCAGGAACCGGTTCTGTCGTGACTCTCGCATCGTGTGATTCCCGTTCTCGGATGGTGACCACCACGTCCGCAGGGAGTGGAAGTGCTGGTCACACGATCAACTTCACTGAGTGCCACAGCATCGTTGCTGATGGTCACGACCATAGGCAGTGAATGCGAACGGGTGAAAGAGCTAAACATTGCCAGTTATGGGAACCGTGTCAAAAAATGCTTCTACCTCGGGTTTCCCACTCGCTGAAAGCAGTTGACGAGAATGGACCGGACGGTATTCGACAGCATTTCGACAGCCGATTCCGGTGGTTGGGCACGCTTGCGCGCGTGCCCAACCGTCCGGTCTACAGGTCCGGGTCCCAGTACAGGAGTCGCCCGTAGGGCACGGGCGTTCCGGCCGCCACGATGGCCGCGGACACGTCCGCGGGCGTGGCCGTCGGGTTGAACTGGAGGTAGCGCGCGGCGACGCCCGCCACGTGCGGGGCGGACATGGACGTGCCCGACAGGATGTTGCTCGCGGTGTCGCTGGTGTTCCAGGCGGACAGGATGCTCTGGCCCGGCGCGAAGATGTCGACGCCCGGCCCGTAGTTGGACGACGACGCCTTCGTGTCGGTGATCGTGGACGCGCCGACGGTCAACGCCTGCGCCACGCGGGCAGGCGAGAAGTTGGCGACGTCGGCGTTGCTGCCGCCCGCGGAGACCGTGTACGTGACGCCGGAGGCGATCGACGCGCGCACGGCGTCGTCCATCGCCACGGACGCCGAACCGCCGATGCTCATGTTGGCCACGGCGGGGTGGACGGCGTTGCGGGTCACCCAGCCGACACCGGCGATCACGCCCGCCGTCGTGCCGGAACCCGTGGGGCCCAACACCTTCACGCCGTAGCAGATGGCCTGCTTGGCGATCCCGTACGTCGTGCCGATGGCGGTCCCGGCGACGTGCGTGCCGTGGCCGTTGAGGTCGTCGGCGATCGGGTCGTTGTCGACGAAGTCCCAGCCGTCACGGGCGCGCCCGCCGAAGTCGATGTGCGTCTTGCGGATGCCGGTGTCGATCACGTAGACGTTCACGCCGAGACCGGAGCTCGTGTAGCTGTAGGCGTGGTCCAGCGGCAGCGCTCGCTGGTCGGTGCGGTCCAGCCCCCACGGCGGGTTGAGCTGGGTCGCGGTGGAGTGCACGACCTGGTTCTGCTCCACGTACTCCACCGACGGGTCGGCGGCCAGCCGGCGCGCCTGCTTCTCCGACAGCGTCGCGGTGAAACCGGGGAACGCGCCGGCCAGCGACCTCCCGCCGAGCGACGCGGCCAGCCGGTCGCCCCCGCTCCTGACCTTCACGATGTAGCTGCCGGGGATCGCGGTCGGCGACCCGGCGGCGAGGACGACGCCCTCGGCGGCTTGGGCGGGTGCGGCGGCGAGCGCCATCCCCAGCGTCACCACACCCAAGCAGGACAACAACTTTCGCATCGGCAGGATCCTTTCCACGAACAGGGCGGTGGCCCCGACGCGGAGCGCGCCGGGGCCACCGGTGAAGAAGGGGGACTTACGCGGACGGAGCCCGGAACAGCAGGCGGTTCGGCGAACCGGAGCCGGGGTTCGTCACCTTGTTGAGGGTCGCCGTCGAGGTGATCGCGGACGACACCGTGGCGGGCGAGGCGGAGGGGTTGGACTGGAGGTAGCGCGCGGTCACGCCGACGACGTGCGGAGTCGCCATCGAGGTGCCGCTGATGGTGTTGGTGGCCGTGTCGCTGGTGTTCCACGACGACGTGATGCCGGAGCCCGGCGCGAAGACGTCCAGCACGGAGCCGAAGTTGGAGTAGCTCGCACGGGCGTCGGTGCGCTCGGTGGCGCCGACGGTGATGGCCTGCGTGACGCGGGCCGGGGAGAACGTGGACGCGTTGGCGTTGCTGTTGCCCGCCGCCACGCCGTAGGTCACGCCCGCCGCGATCGAGCTGCGCACCGCGTCGTCCAGCGCCGTGGAGGCGCCGCCGCCGAGGCTCATGTTGGCCGTGGCCGGCTTGACGTGGTTGTTGGTGACCCAGTTGATGCCCGCGACGACACCGGCGGTCGTGCCGGAGCCGTTGTTGTCGAGCACGCGGACGGCGATGATCTTGACGCCCTTGGCGACGCCGTACTGGCTGCCGCCGATGGTGCCCGCGACGTGCGTGCCGTGGCCGTTGCCGTCCTGCGCGATGTTGTCGTTGCTCACGGCGTCGTAGCCGTTGACCGCGCGGCCGCCGAACGTCTGGTGGCTGATCCGCACACCGGTGTCGATCACGTAGGCGTTCACGCCCGCGCCGGTGGTGGTGTAGCTGTAGGACGAGTTGAGCGGCAGGTTGGCCTGGTCGATCCGGTCCAGGCCCCACGACGGCGGGTTGGCCTGCGTCGCCTCGATGCTGAACACCTGGTTCTGCTCGACGTACTCGACCGACGGGTCGGCCGCGAGGCGCTTCGCCTGCTTCTCCGAGGCGCTCGTCGCGAAGCCCTTGAAGCCGCCCTCGTAGGTGCGGTCGATCTTCGTGCCGAACTTCGACGCGAGGGAGTCGACGGACGCCGTGGAGAAGTCCTTGAGCTTCACGATGTAGCTGCCGGGGATGGCCTTGGACGACCCGGCGGCCAGGATGTTGCCCTCGGCGGCCTGCGCCGTCCCTGCGGCCATGGTGATCGTTGCCGCGGCAACGATCACCGCGCCTGCTCCGGCCAGCCAGCGCACCTGACGTGTTTCACGCATTCGTCTGTTCCTGTCGTTCGCAGGGAACGGCCGACGAAGTGACCCGCGCGGCGGGGGAAGACGGGGACGACGACCGCATGTCACGCCCCTGAGCAGGCGCTCCACGTCTTCCGAGGCTATTGACGTTCCGAGATGTCCGAAATAGACCAGATGTCCCAGCGGGCACCGCCACCTCTACTGCACCGGGGCCACGACGATCGTCGGCATACCTTCGGCGGTACGCCGCCGACCGGGCACCGGTAATGAACAGGGCCGAAAGTCTCAAGAATCCAGTGTTTCTTTAACAGTGTCAGCATCCGGAATGCTGAGGAACATCCCCGAACGGCTGTACCGGAGCACTGTTTTGCCCCAGTAGGGTCGCTCCCGCTGAAGTTCCTTCTGAACGGAGTGGGTAATGGTCGGCCACACCACCGAAACGGCCGAGGAGTTCGCCGAAACACTGCGTGCCGCGATACGCGCGAAAGGCCTCAGCCTGGACCGCATTCGGCACCGGCTGCACATGCGTGGCGCGCCGATCAGCATCACGGCGTTGAGCTACTGGCAGTCGGGCAGGCGCAGACCGGAACGACCGGATTCACTGCTCGCGTTGAGCCACCTCGAAGAAGTGCTCGACCTGCCGGAAGGCGCGTTGAGCCAACTGCTCGGCCCACCGCGACCCCGTGGTCGCGGCCGGATCCGCCAACCGGAGCCCCAGGTCCAGGGAATAGGCCGGGACAACGTCCGGCTCGCCCAACTGCTCGCGGGCGTCGACACCAGTTCCGACACCGGGCTGAGCCGCGTGTCCCAGCAGGACCGCGTCGAGATCGGCGCCGAGGGCGGGACCCGCAGGCTGCGCTCCCGGCAGACCCTCAGAGCCGACCGCGGGGGCGTGGACCGGTGGGTATTGGTCTACGACACCGACGCCCCCGGCAACCCGCTGCCGTCGATCGGCATGCTCCGCTCGTGCAGGCTCGGGCGGTTGATAGCGGATCCGACCAGCGGCATCCTGGTCGCCGAACTCCTGTTCCCGAGACCCCTCCGGCAGGGTGAGACGCTGGTCCTGGAGTACGAACTGCTCCAGGGTGAAGCGCCCTACCCGGCCATAGAGACCTCGCACTTCCGCCGTTTCCGCCTGCCCGTCCGGGAGTACGCGCTGGAGGTCAGGTTCGACAGCAGATGCGTGCCCGCGCGCTGCGAGCAGTTCTCCACCCCCGACCTCGCCAGTGGCACCGAGATCAGGGTGGACGACTGGGGCTACGCCCACGCGAAGGCCCGCGACTTCGGTCCCGGAATCTTCGGGATCCGCTGGGAATGGTCTTACAACTAATACGAACGGGGCAGGTTCAAGGTGTGCTGCGCCACATAGTTGAGGATCATTTCCCGGCTCACCGGGGCGATTCGCGAAATACGTGACGCAGTCAACAGCGAAGCGAGTCCGTACTCGGTCGCGAGACCGTTGCCGCCGTGCACCTGGATGGCCAGGTCCACGGCCGTGGCAACCGCTTCCCCGGCCGCGTACTTCGCCATGTTGGCCGACTCGCCCGCCGCCCTGTCCTGCCCCGCGTCGTACAGCGCCGCCGCCTTCTGCGTCATCAGCCTGGCGAGTTCCACCTGGATGGCGCACTGGGCGAGCGGGTGCGACAACCCCTGGTGGGTCCCGATGGGAGCGCCCCAGACCGAACGGGTGCGCGCGTACTCGGCGGCCTTGTCCAGGGCGCGGCGGGCCATACCGGTGGCGAACGAGGCCGCCATGATGCGCTCCGGGTTGAGCCCGGCGAACAGCTGGGCCAACCCGGCGTCCTCCGCGCCGACGAGGGCGTCCGACGGCAGGCGCACGTCGTCGAAGAACATCGTGAACTGCTTCTCCGGCGAGACGATGTCCATCTCGATGGGCTGGTAGGTCAGGCCCGCCGCGTCCGTCGGCACGATCATCAGCGCCGGACCGGTCGCGCCGATCGCCACGACCAGCACGGCCTGCACCTCGTCCACACCGGAGATGTAGTACTTGCCGCCGCTGAGGACCCACTCGTCGCCGTCGCGGCGGACCTTCGTGGTGAGCTTGTGCGAGTTCGAGCCCGCGTCCGGCTCGGTGATCGCGAACGCCATCTTCGTGGTGCCCTCGGCGAAACCGGGCAGCCACCGCCGCTTCTGCTCCGCGGTGCCGAACCGGGCGATCACCGTCGCGCAGATCGCGGGCGACACGACCATGAGCAGCATCGGGCTGCCCGCCCTGGCGAGTTCTTCACAGACCGCGGCGAGGTCGCCGATGCCCCCGCCACCCCCGCCGAACTCCTCCGGCACCGCCACCCCGAGGTAGCCGAGCTTGCCCGCCTCGGCCCACAGCTCGTCGGTCTTCTCGCCCGCGCGGGCCTTGGCGGTGAAGTACTCCTGCCCGTAGCGGGCACCCAGGTCCGCCACGGCCGCGCGCAGCGCCTTGCGCTCGTCGGTCTCGGTGAAGTTGACGGTCATGACTCTCCCTCTACGGCTTCGTCTCCGGCCATGACGACCAGCACGTCGCCTGAATCGACCTGTTGCCCTCGGGTGACGCGCAGTTCGGCGACCGTGCCCGCGGTGGACGCGAGGACGCGGTGCTCCATCTTCATGGCCTCCAGCACGAGCAGTTCCGCACCGGCCCCGACCCGCTGCCCCTGCTCGACGGAGACCCTCACGACCGTGCCGGGCATCGGGGCGACGGTCGCGCCCGGCGCCACCCTCGCCACCGGTTCGGAAAAGCGCGGAACGGTCCGCAGCGTCACGGCGCCGAGAGGCGAGTCCACTTCGACCGAATCGCCGTAAACGCTGACGTGGAAACGGTTTCGCAAACCGTCGAGTTCGAGCACGGCGGATTCCGCGTCGGCGGAGACGACCGTGATCGGCAGGCTCGTGACGATGCCGTCGCGGGTGTGCCGGTAGTCGACTTCGACGTTCTCGTACTTCACGCGCTGCGACTGCGAGGGCAGGTTGCGCCACCCGATCGGCAGAGCGCCGGTGTGCCGTCGTGCCGCCTGCGTGAGCGCCGCCGCCAGCGCGCTGGCCGTCACGTCTCGTTCCGCGGCCTCGGTGAGGCGGTGCTCGGCCAGGAAACCGGTATGGGTGTTGCCCGCGAGGAACTCCGGGTGCCGCAGGACGTCCACGAGCAGCGCGCGGTTCGTGACCAGGCCGTGGACGCGGGCACCCGCGAGGGAGGCGGCCAGCTTGCGGGCCGCGCTGGTGCGGTCCGGCGCCCAGGCGACGACCTTCGCCAGCATCGGGTCGTAGTGCACGCCGACCACGGACCCGTTCTCCACGCCGCTGTCCAGCCGCACGTCACCGGGGACCTCGAAGCGGTGCAGCGTGCCGCTGGACGGCCGCCAGTCGCGGGTCGGGTCCTCGGCGTACAGCCGTACCTCGATCGCGTGGCCGTTCGGCGTCGGCGGGTCGACGGGCAGCGCCGTCCCCTCCGCGATGGCGATCTGCCACGCCACCAGGTCGACGCCGAAGACCATCTCGGTCACCGGGTGCTCGACCTGGAGCCGGGTGTTGACCTCCAGGAAGTGGAACTCGCCGTCCTTGAACAGGAACTCCACCGTGCCCGCGCCGACGTACCCGATGGCCTCGGCGGCGGCCGTCGCCGCGTCGTACAGCCGTTGGCGCACCTCGGCGTCCACGGCCGGGCTCGGCGTCTCCTCCACGATCTTCTGGTGCCGCCGCTGGATCGAGCACTCGCGCTCGCCCAGCGCCCACACCGTGCCGTGCGCGTCGGCGAGCACCTGCACCTCGACGTGCCGCGCGCCCTCCAGCAGCGGCTCGCAGAACACCGTGCCGTCGCCGAACGCCGACTCGGCTTCCCGCCGCGCGGCGGCGACGCCGTCGGCCAGCTCGGAGCGGGAGCGCACCTCGCGCATGCCCCGACCGCCACCCCCCGCGGAGGCCTTGACCAGCAGCGGGAAGTCGCCGTCGGCGACCGACTCCGGGTCCAGCTCGGCCAGCACCGGCACGCCCGCGGCCGCCATCCGCTTCTTCGCGGCGACCTTGGAGCCCATCGCCTCGATGGCCTCGGGCGTCGGACCGACCCAGACCAGCCCGGCGGCGAGCACCGCGCGGGCGAAGTCGGCGTTCTCGGAGAGGAACCCGTAGCCGGGGTGCACGGCGTCCGCGCCCGCGCTCACGGCGGCGGCGACCAGCAGGTCCGCCCGCAGGTACGTCTCGGTCGGGGTGGCGCCGGGCAGCCGCACGGCGGTGTCGGCCTCGGCGACGTGCGGCGCGTCGGCGTCCGGGTCCGAGTGCACGGCGACCGGCGAGATGCCGAGCTCCCGGCACGTGCGGATGATCCGGCGGGCGATCTCGCCCCGGTTCGCGATCAGCAGGGTCTGGATCATCGTCCCATCACATCCGGAAGACGCCGTAGCCCTCGGCGCCCTTGACCGGTCCGCTGTGGATCGCGGACAGGCAGAGGCCGAGGACCGTGCGGGTGTCGCGGGGGTCGATGACCCCGTCGTCGTAGAGCCGCCCGGACAGGAAGGCGGCGAGGGACTGCTGTTCGATCTGGCCCTCGACCATCGTCCGCATGGCGGCGTCGTGCTCCTCGTCGTAGTCCTGCCCCTTCGCCGCGGCGGCCTGCCGCGCGACGATCGACAGCACGCCCGCGAGCTGCACCGGGCCCATCACGGCGGACTTGGCGTTGGGCCAGGTGAACAGGAAGCGCGGGTCGAACGCCCGGCCGCACATGCCGTAGTTGCCCGCGCCGTAGGACGCGCCCATGGTCACGGTCAGGTGCGGGACCTTGCTGTTGGACACGGCGTTGATCATCATCGCGCCGTGCTTGATGATGCCGCTCTGCTCGTACTGGGCGCCCACCATGTACCCGGTGGTGTTCTGCAGGAACAGCAGCGGGGTGTCGGCGGAGTTGGCGAGCTGGATGAACTGGGTCGCCTTCTGCGACTCCTCGCTGAACAGCACGCCGCGCGCGTTGGCCAGGATGCCGACCGGGTACCCGTGCAGGTCGGCCCACCCGGTGACCAGGCTCGTGCCGTAGCCGGGCTTGAACTCGTCGAACCGCGAGCCGTCCACGATCCGGGCGATGACCTCGCGCGGGTCGAACGGGATCCGCTGGTCGGTCGGCACGAGGCCGAGCAGTTCCTCGGCCGGGTACACGGGCTCCTCGACCGGCTTCGCGGCGGGCCCGAGCTTGCGCCAGTTCAGCCGCGCCACGATCCGGCGGGTCAGCCGGATCGCGTCGACCTCGTCCTCCGCCACGTAGTCCGCCAGGCCCGACACGGTGCCGTGCATGTGCGCGCCGCCCAGCGCCTCGTCCTCGGACTCCTCGCCGGTCGCCATCTTGACCAGCGGCGGGCCGCCGAGGAACACCTTCGACCGCTCCTTGATCATGACCACGTGGTCGGACATGCCGGGCACGTACGCGCCGCCCGCCGTGGCGTTGCCGAACACCGCCGTGACGGTCGGGATGCCCGCCGCCGACAGCCGGGTCAGGTCGCGGAACGCCCGGCCGCCGGGGATGAAGATCTCCGACTGGCTCGGCAGGTCCGCGCCGCCGGACTCGACCAGGCTCACCACCGGGAGCCGGTTGGCGAACGCGATGTCGTTGGCGCGGAACGTCTTGCGCAGCGTCCACGGGTTGCTCGCGCCGCCGCGGACCGTCGGGTCGTTCGCGACCACCAGGCACTCGACGCCCTCGACCACCCCGATGCCCGTCACGATGCTCGCGCCGACCGGGAAGTCCGTGCCCCACGCGGCCAGCGGGGACAGCTCCAGGAACGGGCTGTCCTGGTCGACCAGCAGCTCGATCCGCTCACGGGCCAGCAGCTTCCCGCGCCGGTGGTGCCGCTCGGTGTACTTCGGCCCACCGCCCGCGAGGGCCTTGGCCTGCTCGGCGTCCAACTCCTCGATCTTCGCCAGCAGCGCGGCCCGGTTGTCGCGGTAGTCCGCCGATCCGGTATCCAGCACCGAGCGCAGCGCGGTCATGACGTGAACCCCAATCGTCGTGCGGCCAGTTCGGCCATGACCTCGGTCGTGCCGCCGCCGATGCCGAGGATGCGCGAGTCGCGGTAGTGCCGTTCGACCTCGGCGTCGCGCAGGTAGCCGAAGCCGCCGTGGAGCTGCACGGCCTCGTCCACGACGTGGTCGCAGGCGGCGACGGCGGCGTTCTTCGCGAAGCACACCTGCGCCACGCACTCGCGGCCCTCGGCGACCATCGCGGCGACCTCGCGGGTGTAGGTGCGGGCCAGCTCGATGCGCTGCGCCATCTCGACCAGCCGGTGGCTGACCAACTGCCGCTTCACCAGCGGCTTGCCGAACGTCTCGCGGGTGCGGACGTAGGCCAGCGTCAGGTCCAGGCAGCGCTGCGCCGTGGCGTACGCCTCGACGGCCATGGTGATCCGCTCGACCTGGAACTGGCGCATGACGAGCGCGAACCCGCCGTTCTCGGGGCCGACGAGGTTCCTCGCGGGGACGCGGACGTCCACGAAGGACAGTTCGGCGGTGTCCGAGCAGTGCCAGCCCATCTTCTCCAGCCTGCGCACGACCTGGACGCCGTCGTCGACCACGAGCAGGCTGATGCCCTCGTAGCCGGGACCGCCGGTGCGGACGGCCGTGGTGACGAAGTCCGCGCGGGCGCCGGAGGTGATGAACGTCTTGGTGCCGTTGACGACGTAGTCGTCGCCGTCGCGGACCGCCGTGGTGCGCAGCGCGGCGACGTCCGAGCCGCCGTCCGGCTCGGTGATCGCCAGCGAGCCGATCATCTCGCCGTCCAGCGTCGGCCGGACGAACCGGTCGACCAGGTCGGGGTCGCCCGCGTCGACGATGTGCGGCAGGGCGATGCCGTGGGTGAACAGGCCCGCGATCAGGCCGGACGAGCCGCCCGCCTGGATGATCTCCTCGGTCACGACCACGCTGTCCAGCAGGCCACCACCGCTGCCGCCGACCTCCTCGGCGAAGCCGATGCCCAGCAGGCCGACCTTCGCGGCGGCGCGGTGCAGGTCGCGCGGGATCTCGCCCGCCCGTTCCCACGCGTCCAGGTGCGGCACGACCTCGCGCTCGGTGAACCGGCGGACCGTGGCGCGCAGGTCCCTGCGCTCGGGTGTGCCGAAGAGGTCGGCGGTGATGGTCACAGCAGGTCCTCCGGGATGTCCACGTGGCGGGAGCGCAGCCACTCGCCGAGCGCCTTGGCCTGCGGGTCGAAGCGGGTCGAGGACGCGACGCCCTCGCCGAGCAGGCCGTGCAGCACGAAGTTGAGCGCGCGCAGGTTCGGCAGCTCGTACCGGACGACCTCGCCCGCCTCGGGCAGGAGTTCCTTCAGCCGTGCGACGGTCAGTTCGGCCGCGAGCCACGCGTAGGCCGCGTCGGTGCGGACCCAGACGCCGAGGTTCGCGTCGCCGCCCTTGTCGCCGGACCGCGCGCCGGCGATCGTGCCGAGTGGTCGCCTCATGCGGTGATCACCTTCCCGTCGGGCAGGACCGCCTGGTGCTCGACCCGCTCGCGCGGCACGTACGCGGCCCGGTAGACGCCGAACGGCGTGCCGTCCGACGGGGGCGCGGTGACGTGGAAGCCGGGGTACGAGCCGAGCGCCAGCTCGATGGCGGCGCGGGAGAACGCCTTGGCGCGCTTGGGGTCCGGCGTCTTGATGGTCACGTGCAGCAGCGCGCTGGCGGTCTCCTCGGTGTCCGCGTCCGGCTGGTCGGTGCGGGCCAGCGTCCACGTCAGGCCGTCCGGCCCGAGCGCGGTCTCCAGCTGGCGGCGGACCAGGTCGGCCTTCGCGTCGACGTCGAGTCCGCTGAGGACGAACGTGGTGCCGTTACGGAAGCCGCCCAGGCTGTTGAGGCACACCTTGAGCGTGTCCGGCGGCGGGCTGCCGCGCACCCCGGAGATCCGCACCCCGCGGACGTGCGGCTCCAGGGTGATGGTGTCGAAGTGGCTGACCACGTCCGGGCCGGGGTAGGCGGGGTCGCCGATCTCGTACAGGAGCTGGGCGGTGACGGTGTCGACCGTGACCGCTCCCCCGGTGCCGTCGTGCTTGGTGATCACCGACGAGCCGTCGGCGTGCACCTCGGCGATCGGGAAGCCCGGCCGGTCGGCGTCGATCGAGGTGAAGAAGGAGTAGTTGCCACCGGTGGCCTGGGTCCCGCACTCCAGCACGTGGCCCGCGACCGTCGCGCCGGCGAGCGCGTCCCAGTCGTCGCGCGCCCAGCCGAAGTGGGCCGCCGCCGGTCCGACCACGAGCGAGGCGTCGGTGACCCGGCCGGTCACCACGACGTCCGCGCCCGCCCGGACGCACTCGGCGATGCCCCACGCGCCCAGGTAGGCGTTGGCCGTCAACGACTCCGGGAAGTCGGCCCGCAGGTCGTCGCCGGTCACGACACCGATCTTCGCGCCCAGGCCCAGCTCCTCGATGGCGTCGGCGAGGCCTCTCGGGTTCAGGCCGCCCGCGTTGGCGACGATCGTGACGCCGCGTTCGACGGCGAGGCCGAGGCAGTCCTCCATCTGGCGCAGGAACGTCTTGGCGTAGCCCAGGTTCGCGTCCCGCATCCGGTCGCGGCCGAGGATGAGCATGGTCAGCTCGGCGAGGTAGTCGCCGGTCAGCACGTCGAGGTCGCCGCCTTCGAGCATCTCGCGCACGGCGCTGAACCGGTCGCCGTAGAAGCCGGAGGCGTTGCCGATCCTGATCACGACTTCTCCCTGCCCCGGCCGGGAGGACCCGCGAACGCCTGCGCGATCGGCAGCCACTCCCGAGCGGACGCGCCGACGGCCGTCACGTCCAGGTCGTCGCGGTGCCTGCGCTGGGTCACCAGGAGGCAGAAGTCCAGCGCCTGACCGGTGATCCGGTTCTCGGCGTCCTCCGGTCCCCACGTCCACAGCCCTCCGCCGGGGGCGGTCAGCTCGACCCGCACCGGGTCGACGGGCGGCGCGAGACCGTTCACCAGGAAGGCGAACGCGATCGTGCGGGCGCCGATGTGCGCCACGTGCCGCAGCCGATCGGTCGGGGCGCGGACCACGCCGAGCGCGTCGGCGACGTCCTGCCCGTGCGCCCACGTCTCCATCAGCCGGGCCGTCGCCATCGACGTCGGGCTCATCCTCGGACCGAACCACACCAGCTTCTCGCCCGCGGGGACCGCGCACAACGCCTCGGCCAACTGTTCACGTCCTGCTCGCCAGTGCGCCAACAGGTCCGGGCGCTCCGCGCCTTCGGCCGCGGCCTTGTCGACCGTGTGCTCGTCGTAGCCCGCGAGCCCGGCGGTGAACCCGTCGGGGTCCTCGATGGCCACGAGCGACGCCCGGTCGGTCCACGCGAGGTGGGCGATCTGGTGGGCGACCGTCCACCCGGCGGCGGGGGTCGGGAGCGACCAGTCGTCCAGCGGTGCGACGAGGTCGTCCAGTTCGGCGCTTTCGACCCGGAGGTCGTCGAGCACGTCGATGATCACGATCCGCTCTCCTCAAGGGCAGCTTCGAGCATCGTCGCCCAGTGCCGGACGATGCCCGCACGTCGTTTGCGGTCGTCCGCGAGCTGGTTGGCCAGAGCCAGGCCGCGGACCAGGTCGAGGGTGATCTGCACGGCCTCGCGCACACCGGGCCGCGACTCGTCCGCGCCCAGCAGCTCCACGGCCAGCCGGTGCGTCTCACGGCCGATCTTCGTCTGGAGCGGCAGCACCATGGTCCTCAGCTCGGGGTCGGTCCGAGCGGCGACCCACAGCTCCAGCGCGGCGGAGAACAGGGCGCTCGCGTAGAAGTCGGCGATCAGGCCCACCACCGCGACCGGGGCCCGGCCGACGCCGACCGCGCGCTCCTTGAGCCGCAGCACGCTCTCCGCGCCCAGGTGCTCGACGGCCGCGGCCACCAGCTCGCCGCGGGTGCGGAAGTGGTGCAGCTGCGCGCCGCGGGAGACGCCGGCGCGTTCGGCGACCAGGGTCGTCGTGGTGCCCGACCAGCCTCGTTCGACCAGGCAGTCGACCGTGGCCTCCATCAGCTTCCGCCTGGTCTCGCGGCTGCGATCGGCCTGGCGCTGTCTCACCTCGACCACCATGCGCCGAGTCTGGACGGCCACTAACAAACAGTCAAGACTGATTGTTAGATGGATCGATCAGGCCGTCGTGGACGGTCCACAGTGGTTCATGCGGAAAACCGCAGGTGGTGCGGACCCCCGCAGGACGGCCGGTGGCGTAAGGAGGAAACGACTGACCCGACCGTACGCACTTCGGTGAATTCTCTACGCCAGACCTTTCGCTCAGCGTGATCGACCGCTAACTCTTGGACGCCGTTCCCCCTGCCCGGTGATCTACGGAGAACCAATGCGAGCGTTCCGCGTCATCGCCCTGGCGGCCCTGGCCGTCCTTTCCCTGCTGGTAGGAACCACCTCGGCAGCCTCAGCGGCACCCCGCGCCATCGCCAAGTACGTGGCGCTCGGAGACTCCTACGCCGTCGGCGTGGGAACGTACGGTTACGACGACCCGAACGACCCGTGTCGTCGCGGTCCCTTCGCCTACCCGCGCCTCTGGGCCGCCGCGCACCCCTCGACGGCGTTCGTCGAGGCGTCCTGCTCGGGCGCCGATACCGCCGACGTCCTGACGTCGCAGCTGCCCCTGGTCACGCCGGACACCTCGCTCGTGACGATCCAGGTCGGCGGCAACGACGCCGGCTTCGTCGACGTGCTCGTCGGCTGCACGTTCGGGTCCGACGCGGACTGCGTCACCCGCACCCAGGCCGCCAGCGAGATCGTGCGCACCACTGTTTCGCCCGCGTTGCAGAAGACCTACGCCGCCGTGCGCGCCAACGCCCCGTCAGCCCGCGTCGTCGTCATCGGCTACCCGCGCATCTACAAGCCGGGCGGCACCTGCTTCGGCCAGCTGAGCGCCCCGAAGCAGGCCGCGATCAACGCCTCCGCCGACGTGCTGGCGAACGTGACCGCGACCCAGGCCGCCGCGGCGGGCTTCACGTTCCTGGACGCGCGAACGACGTTCAACGGTCACGAGATCTGCACGAGCGACTGGTACCTGACGGCCCTGGAAATCTTCAAGCTCAACGAGTCTTTCCACCCGAACAAAAAGGGTCACCAGCTCGGGTACTTCGCTCCCCTGAACTCCATTACCGGCTGATCCGCCCGGCCACGAAATACCCCTTGGGCGATATGGCCCAAGGGGTATTCGGCATGCGCGGGGAAGAACGTGACGATCATGCGTCCAGTGCGTGACCACAGAAGGAAACACCAGCTCAGAACGTTAATCGTGTTACGGGAGTGGAATTAACATGTGAGCGGGATTGCAACTTTTCAGCCCATCAACGCATTGACCTGAACGGACGGGACCGCTTAACTCCGAGTAGTCCCTGTCACTCTTTCGAGTGTTACTGGAGTGCGAATGCGCGGGTTGATTCACGGAAGCGGCACGGACGATCTGGTGATCGCGCTGAACCCGTTCTCCACGACCTCCCCGAGAATGACGGCGGCGGCGGCACGGGCGGGAGCGCTCGGCGTGCTGGACCTCGGGGCGGGCGGTCGAGCGGCTCGATCGGCGCTCACCCGCACCGCGAGGTGGGCCGGTGGGGCGTTCGGCGCGCGGTTCACCCGCGGCTGTCGCCTCACGGCCGCCGACCTGCCGGAACAGGTGTCCACGGCGGTGCTGGCGCTCGACGCCCCGCTGCTCCCGGCCGACCTGCCCGGTCTGCGGGTGCTGGTCGAGGTGACGTCCCGCGAGCAGGCCCACGACGCCGTCCTGGCCGGTGCGCACGGCGTCATCGCCCGAGGTCACGAGAGCGGCGGCCGCGTCGGCGGCCTGGCCACGTTCGTCCTGCTGCAACAGCTCCTGGCCGACCTGGACGTGCCGGTGTGGGCCGCCGGGGGCATCGGGCCGAACACGGCCGCCGCCGCGGTGGCCGGTGGCGCCGCGGGCGTCGTGCTGGACGTCCAGCTCGCGCTGCTCGCCGAGTCGGAGCTGCCCGCCGACGTGACCGGCCCGCTCGCCACGATGGACGGTTCCGAGACGACCGTCGTGCACGGACACCGCGTGCTCCTCCGCAAGGGGCCCGGCGCCCAGGTCCCGCCGGACCTCGACGCGCTGTCGGGTCCCCTCGACAGCCGGTTCCTGCCCGTCGGGCAGGACGGCTTCCTCGCCGCCGTCTTCCGCGACCGCTGGGGTTCCGTCGGCGCCGCCGTCCGCGGTGTGCGCGACGCCGTCGTCACCGCGCTGGCCGACGGCGCCGACGCGCTCGGCCAGGACTCCCCCGGCGCCCGGGCGCTGGGCACCGCCCTGCCGATCGCGCAGGGCCCGATGACCAGGGTCAGCGACCAGCCCGCGTTCGCCGCGGCCGTGGCCGAGGGCGGCGGCCTGCCGTTCATCGCGCTGGCGCTGTCGACCGGCGCGCAGACCCGCGAGGTGCTGACCAGGACCCGCGAGGAGCTCGGCGACTCCCCCTGGGGCGTCGGTGTCCTCGGCTTCGCCGCCGAGGACGTCAAGAACGCCCAGCTCGACGTGATCCGCGAACTCCGGCCGACGCACGCGATCATCGCGGGCGGCCGTCCGGCGCAGGCCGCGGCGCTGGACGAGGTCGGCATCACCACGTTCCTGCACGTGCCGTCGCCCGGTCTGCTGCGGCAGTTCCTCGCGGCCGGGGCGCGGCGGTTCGTGTTCGAGGGCGCCGAGTGCGGCGGGCACGTGGGGCCGCGCAACAGCTTCCCGCTGTGGGAGGCGCAGCTGGCCGTGCTCGCCGAGTTCCCCGTTGCGGACGTCCACGTGCTGTTCGCCGGCGGCGTCCACGACGAGCGGTCGGCGGCGATGGTGGCCGCGCTCGCCTCGCCGTTGACCAGCCGCGGCGGGTCGATCGGCGTGCTGATGGGCACCGCCTACCTGTTCACCGAGGAGGCCGTGCGGGCCGGGGCCGTCCAGCCGCTGTTCCAGCGGCAGGTGGTGGAGGCCGAGCGGACCGAGCTGCTGGAGACCGCGCCCGGCCACGCGACCCGGTGCGTGAGCAGCCCGTTCACCGACGAGTACGCGACCGTGAAGCAGGAGCTGCGCGACCGCGAGGTGCCCGACCGCGAGGCCTGGGAGCGGTTGGAGCGGCTCAACGTCGGCAGGCTCCGCCTGGCCAGCAAGGGCATCGAGCGGATCGGCGACGTGCTGTCCGAGGTGGACGAGGCGCGGCAGCTCGACGAGGGCATGTTCATGGCCGGTGACGTGGCCGTGCTGCGGTCCGAGGTCACCACGATCGCCGAGCTGCACGCGAGCGTCACCGGCGGCGCGGCGGCCTTCGCCGCCACCAGGGCCGCGGAACTCGGCCTGGTGACCGAGGGCCTGGACCTGCCCGTGCCCGAGCCGCTGGACATCGCGGTCGTCGGCATGGCCTGCATGTTCCCGCAGTCCCCCGACCTGCCCTCGTTCTGGGCGAACGTGCTGTCCGGCGCGGACGCCGTGACCGAGGTCCCGGCCGTCCGCTGGGACCAGGCGGTCTACTACGCGCCCGACGGCGACGGCGACCGCACCCCGTCGCGCTGGGGCGGGTTCCTGCCGGAGATCCCGTTCGACCCGCTCAAGTACGGCATCCCGCCGACGTCGCTGGCGAGCATCGAACCGGTGCAGCTGCTGGCCCTGGAGGCCGCTTCGCGGGCGCTGGCCGACGCCGGGTACGCCGACCGGCCGTTCGACCGGTCCCGCACCTCCGTGGTGTTCGGCGCGGAGGCGGGCAGCGACCTGTCCAACGCCATGACCCAGCGCACGGTGCTGCCGAGCTACTTCGGCGACGTGCCCGCGGGTCTGCGCGACCAGCTGCCCGCGCTGACCGAGGACTCGTTCCCCGGCGTGCTCGCCAACGTGATCGCGGGCCGGATCGCCAACCGGCTCGACCTGGGCGGCGCCAACTACACCGTGGACGCGGCCTGCGCGTCGTCGCTGACCGCGGTCGACGTGGCCTGCAAGGAACTCACCGGCGGAACCAGCGACGTCGTGCTGTGCGGCGGTGCGGACCTGCACAACGGCATCAACGACTACCTGCTCTTCTCCTCGGTGCACGCGCTGTCGCCGACGGGTCGCTGCGCCACGTTCGACAGCTCCGCCGACGGCATCGCGCTCGGCGAGGGCGTGGCGTGCGTGGTGCTCAAGCGCCTGGCCGACGCCGAACGCGACGGCGACCGGGTCTACGCGGTCATCAAGGGCGTTGGCAGCGCGAGCGACGGCCGGTCCCTCGGCCTCACCGCGCCGCGCCCAGAGGGCCAGCGCAACGCCCTCGAACGCGCCTACCGCAACGCGGGCATCTCCCCGGCCGAGGTCGGGCTGGTCGAGGCGCACGGCACCGGGACCGTCGTCGGCGACCGCACCGAGCTGGGCACGCTCACCGACGTGTTCGTCGAGGCCGGTGCCACGCCCGCCAGTTGCGCGGTCGGCTCGGTCAAGTCGCAGATCGGCCACACCAAGTGCGCCGCCGGGCTCGCCGGGCTGATCAAGACGTCCTTGGCGCTGTACACGGGAGTCCAGCCGCCGACGCTGCACGTGAGCAAGCCGAACTCGGCGTGGGTCCCAGGGACCAGCCCGTTCACCTTCCACGCCGCACCCCGGCCGTGGGCGGCCGAACCCGCCGACCGGGTCGCCGGGGTGAGCGCGTTCGGGTTCGGCGGCACGAACTTCCACGTGGTGCTGCGGGGTTACGACGGCGCTCCGCCGCCCGCGCACGGGCTGGACGAGTGGCCCGCCGAGCTGTTCACGTTCCGCGGCGAGGGCGCGGTGCAGGCCGCCGAGCAGCTGCTGGAGCTGGTCGAGGCGGGCGGGTGGCGGTTGCGCGACTACGCGTTGAGCGCGGCCAAGCGGGCGGACCTGGCTCGCGGCGAGGTGCGGTTCGCAGTCGTCGCGTCCGATGTGGACGAACTCGCCGACAGGCTGCGGCGGGCGATCTCGGGCGAGGACGAGCCGTCCGACGGGATCTTCCGGGCGAGCGGTGTGTCCGGCGAGGTGGCGTTCCTGTTCCCCGGTCAGGGCAGCCAGCGGCCCGGCATGTTCGCCGAGCTGTTCGTGGCGTTCCCGGAGTTGCAGCGGCACCTCCAGGTCGGCGCCGAGTGGGCCGACGTGCTGCACCCGCCGACGGCGTTCGACGCCGAGGAGCGCGCGGCGCAGCAGGCCCGGCTCACCGACACGCGCGTCGCCCAGCCCGCGCTGGGGATCGTCGGACTGGCCGCGCACGACCTGCTGGCCATGGCGGGCGTCGAGCCGGACATGGTGGCGGGCCACAGCTACGGCGAACTCGTCGCGCTGGCCGCGGCGGGCGCGCTGCCCGCGGAGTCCCTGCCCGCGCTGAGCGCGGCGAGGGCTGAATCGATCCTCGCGGCGACCGGTGACGACCCCGGCGCGATGGCCGCCGTGACGGCCGCCGCCGCGGACTTCGAGGCGCTGCTGCCCCCGTCGGTCGTGGTGGCCAACCACAACTCACCGGCGCAGACCGTGGTGTCCGGCCCGACCGCCGACGTCGAGGCGGCCGTGGAGGCGTTGCGGGCCAACGGGTTCAGCGCCAAGCGGATCAAGGTCGCGTGCGCGTTCCACAGCCCGCTGGTCGCCTCGGCCGGAGAGGTGTTCGCGGAAGCGCTGACCGACGTGCGCGCGCCGGAGCTGCCGGTGTGGTCGAACCGGACCGCGACGACGTACCCCGACGACGTGCGCGCGGAGCTGGCGGCCCAGATCGGCTCGCCGGTGCGGTTCGCCGACCAGGTCGAGGCCATGTACGCCCACGGCGCACGGGTCTTCGTGGAGGCCGGGCCGGGCTCGGTGCTGTCCGGTCTGGTGTCCGCGACCCTGGGCGACCGTCCACACCGGACGATCGGGCTGGAGTCCCACGGGCAGGGCGGTGTCCGCGGTTTCCTCACCGCGCTGGCGCGGCTCGCCGTGGCGGGCGTGGACCCGCGCACCGCGTGGCTGCACCGCGGCCGCGACTCGGTCGACGCCTCCGTGCCCCGCAAGACCCGTGCGGCGGGCTGGACCGTCGACGGCCACCTCGTCCGCACGGCCGCGGGCGTCATCCCGACCGGCGCACTGCGTCCGGCCGAACGCGTTCAGGAGATCCCCATGGCGGCCCAGGGCGGCGGCGGTTCCGACGAGGCGCTGATCGCGGAGTTCCTCCGCGGCAGCCGGGAGATGATCGCCGCGCAGCGGGACGTCCTGCTCGGCTACCTCGGCGCGGGCGAACGGGTGCCGACGCAGCGCGCTCCCCGGCAGCCGCAGCAGGTCGTGCTCCAGCCCGTGGTGATCGAGCAGGCCCCCGTCGTCGTGGCCGTGGCACCG
>DATMCA010000585.1:0-5953 GCA_035559015.1 Umezawaea sp.
CCGGCAACTGCCCGTGCGGCCGCGGGTGTTCGCCGGACGGCTCGGCGAACTCGACGCGCTGAGCGGCATGCTCGACGGGCACGGCACGGTGGTGATCTCGGCGATCGGCGGCGTGGGCGGCATCGGCAAGACGTGGCTCGCGCTGCACTGGGCCCATCGACGGCTCGACGCGTTCCCCGACGGCCAGCTGTACGCGAACCTGCGCGGCTTCGACCCCCACGCGGCGCCGACCGGGCCGGAGGTGGTGCTGCGGACGTTCCTGGAGGCGCTCGGCGCCGAACCCGCGAGCATCCCGGCGGACGTCGACGCGCAAGCCTCGATGTTCCGCACCGCGGTGGCGCGCAAGCGATTGCTGATCGTGCTGGACAACGCCCGCGACGCGGCGCAGGTCGCGCCGCTGCTGCCGGGCGTCGGTCCGGCACGGGTGGTGGTCACCAGCCGCAACCGCCTCACCAGCCTCATCTCTGGCTACGGCGCGCACCCGCTGACGCTCGACGTCCTCGGTCGCGACGACGCGCGGGCGGTGCTGGTGGGGCACCTCGGTGAACACCGGGTCGGCGCGGAGTCGGACGCGGTGGACGTGGTGCTGGACTACTGCGCCGGGCTGCCGCTCGCGCTGGGCATCGTCGCGGCCCGCGCGCTCGTACGGGCCGACCTGCCACTGAGCAGGCTGGCCGACGAGTTGCGGGACGAGACCGCACGGCTGGACGCGGTGGACACCGGCGACGAGGACGTGAACCTGCGCGCCGTGCTGTCCTGGTCGCACCGGGCGCTGTCGGAGCAGGCCAAGACCCTCTTCGCGCTGCTGGGGCACGTGCCCGGCGCGGACATCGCGGTCGCCGGGGTCGCGTCGCTGCTCGGCGCCGACCCGACCGACGCGCGTGCGCCGCTGGACGAGTTGGAGCACGCCCACCTGGTCGCGCGGCCCGAGGCCGGGCGCTACCGGATGCACGACCTGGTGAAGCTCTACGCCGCCGAGCAGGCCGTGCCCGACCGCGAGGCCGCGCTGACCCGGCTGGTCGACCACTACCTGCACACGGCCTTCGCGGGCGAGCGGCTGCTGTTCCCGGAGCGCACGGCCATCGTGCTCGACCCCGCGGCCGCGGGCACGGTCGTCGTGGACCTGCCGGACCTGACCGCGGCGACGGCGTGGTTCGAGGCCGAGCAGGCGGCGATCGTGGCGGTGCAGGGCGTCGCCGCCGAGCAGGCGTGGCGGCTCGCCTGGGCGATGACCAGCTACCAGGTGCGGAAGAACAAGCACGCGGAACGGGTGGCGCTCTGGCTGGGCGGTCTGCCGTCGGCCGAGCGCCTCGGCGACGCGTGGACGCTGACCCAGTCCCACCGGTCGATCGCGGACTCCTACGCCCGCCTGGGCAGGCACGGCGACGCCATGCGCCACCTCCGGCGGGCGCTCGTCGTCGCGGAGAAGGCGGGTGACCCGGTCGTGCACGGCAACGTCCACTACGGACTCGCCGCCGCGATGGAGGCGCAGGGCGACGACGCCGGCGCGCTCGGGCACGCGCTGGAAGCGTTGCGGCTCTACCGGACCGGGACCAACGGGATGCAGGTCGCCCAGGGGCACGCCGCCGTCGGCTGGTACAGCGCCAAGGTCGGGCTGCACGGGCAGGCCCGCGAGTACGGGGAGAAGGCGCTGGAGCTGTTCGACGGGCTGGGGAGCCTGGAGAGCGTGGCCAGCACGCTGGACACCCTGGGCCTGGTGGCCCACCGGACCGGCGACCACCAGCTCTCCCTCACCCGCTACCGACGGGCGCTGGAGCTGTTCCGCGAGGTCGGGGCCAGCACCCACGAGGCGGACGTCCTGCTGCGGCTCGGCGAGGTGCTGCTCGCCTCCGGCGACCGCGAGTCGGCGCGGGAGGCACTGGGCGCGGCGCGGGCGTTGTTCCTCGGACAGGGCCGCACCACCGAGGCCGATCGCGTGGACCGGCTGCTCTGACCCGCCGCTCGCCCGCGCCCCGGTACCGCCGGGCACGCGACGGCGGTCCGTCGACGACGTGTCCGAGCCCGACGGTGCTCCGACCTCCGGCTCAACGTTTTCTCAACGCGGGGTGCGCAGGGTGACCGCGGTGGCGGTTCGGTCGACGGGGACCGGGCCGCCGCGTGGCCGATCGCCCCTGCGGCGATCTTCGAAGCGAGGGGGAACCGTGAAGCTACGTCCCACCCTGTGGTCTGCTCCGAGCAGACGACGCGGCCCCACCATCCCCTTGGTCCTCGGGTTGGTGGCCGCGCTGGTGATGTCCTCCGCCGAGGTGGTGGTGACGCCGACCGCCGCCGTCGCGACGCCCGCCGCGGACCCGCGGGACGTGGCGGTGCTGGGGAGCCCCGCCACGCCCGCCGAACGGCCGTCCGCCCGACCCGCGGGCGACTTCGCGCCGCTGACCACCACCGACGGTCCGAGCCACTTCGACCCGAAGCGGTCCAGGGTGGTCGCGCGGTCGACGTTCGCCGAGGAGTACGAGAACCCGGACGGCACCCGGACCGTGCGCCAGTCCACCGCCCCACTCAACGTCCAGGACGCCTCGGGCGCCTGGCAGCCGGTCGACAACACCCTGCGCGTCGACGGGAAGTCCAAGCGCGCCAACGCGGATCACCACCCGCTGACCCCGTCGCTCGCGGGCCGCGCCGACGACGGCGCCGTGCTCGCCCTGCGAGCCGGTGAGCACAAGGTCAGCCTGGCCCTGGACCGCGCCGGATCGGCGACGGCGAAGGTGGACGGGGACAAGGTCGGCTACGCCGACGTCGCGCCGGGGACCGACCTCGACTACGAGGTCACGTCGAACCAGGTCAAGGAGACCATCAAGCTCAAGAGGCCGCCCTCGACGTCGTCCTGGCGCTTCCGCCTGGACGCCGGTGGCCTGACACCGCGCGTGGTCGAGTCGGGCGCGGTCCTGCTGACCGACGCCGCCGACGAGATCCGGCTGGTCATCCCGCCCGTGGAGACCTGGGACTCGTCCGGTTCCGACGACAGGGCGCCCGCCCTCACCGGCGGGACATATGCGCTGGAGCGCGACGGCACGGCCTGGTGGCTGACCGTCTCCGTCGACCCGGCCTGGCTGCACGACCCTGCCCGCGTGTACCCGGTGAGCGTCGACCCGACCTTCACCCTCGGCGTCCGCGAGTCGCACGCCTACCGCTCCGACGGCACCACCTGCGACAACTGCGGCCTGCGGATCGGCAACAGCCTCGCCAACGGCGACACCTACAACCGCAGCTGGTTCTACATCGACTACGCGTCGCTGCTGGGCAAGACGGTCGTCGGCGCACGCCTGGACGTCTCGCGCGACAACGACACCACCGGCTCCATCAAGACCTGGCCCGCGGGCCTCTTCCACGCCTCGGACCGCAACTTCGGCGCGCTCGGCCAGAACCTGGGCACCGCGCTCGTCGGTGACGTGGGCAGCTTCGGCGGCGCCACGCTCACCAGCTTCCTCCGGTCCAAGGTCGACGCGCGCGACACCAACGTGGCGTTCATGCTGACCGGCGCCGAACAACCCGGCACGTGGACCTACAAGCACCTCGACGCGACCCTCGTCGTCGACACGGGGACGGCCGCCCCGGCGCCCGCCCTCGCCTCGCCCGCCGACGGCAGCGTGCTGACCACCCTCACGCCGACCCTCGCGGTCAGCCCGGTCAGCGACCCCGACGGCGACAAGGTCACCTACTGCTTCAAGGTCGCCACCGGCTCGGACGCGCAGTCCGGTGTCGTGGTCGACTCGGGTTGCCTGCCCACGCCGTCGTGGTCGGTGCCGCAGGGCGTGTTGCAGGACGGCGTCAACTACACCTGGCGCGCCTCGGCGTTCTCCGGTTCCACCGTGGTGACCCCGACCTGGGTCGGGCACCTGAAGGTGGACCAGCGCATCGGCGACCACGGACCGTCCCCTGTGGACAACGTCGGCCCGGTCGCGGTGAACCTGGCCAACGGCAACGTCTCGCTGTCGGAGGCCACCCCGACGTTCACCACCGTCGGCGGCACCGCGGGTCTGACGTTCGGCTACAACTCGCAGCAACGCGAGGCCAGGGGACTGCGGGCGTCCTACTTCGAGGACCTGAGCCACAACGGCATCATCAACCCGAGCCAGCAACCGGTCCTGGTCCGCACCGAGCCGCAGGTCAACGTGGACTACGGCGCCGAGTCGCCGTTCGCGCCCGCGCTGCCCGCCGACTACTTCGTGGTGCGCTGGGAGGGCTTCTTCCAGGCCCCGGTCGCGGGTTCCTACCAGTTCGCGGGCGTGCACGACGACGGCGCCGAGGTGTTCGTCAACGGCGCCAAGGTCTACGACGGCGACCAGGCCAGTGACCTGAACTGGACCCAGGCCACCGGTGTCGCGTTGACCGCGGGGCAACGGGTCGCGATCAAGGTCGAGTTGCAGGAGATCACCGGCCTCTCGCGGATGCGCCTGTTCACCCGCACCTCCGACGGCGCGGTGCCGGTGCAGGTCGTGCCGTCGGACTGGCTGTTCAGCAGCGACCTGCCCGCGCTGCCGCAGGGGTGGACGCTGTCCGCCGACCTCGACGGCACCGGCGGCGGCTACACCACCGCCCAGGTCACCGACCAGAACGTCGTGCTGACCGACGCCACCGGCGCCAAGCACACGTACGCCAAGAAGAGCACGGGCGGGTACGCCGCACCGGAGGGCGAGGACGGCGTCCTCGCCCTGGACACCGCGGGCCTGGTCACGGTCCAGGAGGGCGGCAGCGTCTTCACCTTCCGCGCCGACGGCAAGCTGGCGACCCAGTCCTCGGCCGCCGACTCCCGCAAACCCGCCGCGCTGCAGAACGTCTACGACGGCGGCACCCCGTCGCGGCTCGTGCAGATCAAGGACCCGGTCAGCGGCCGGGCCCAAGTCCTGCGCTACAACAGGTCCGGCGACGACTGCTACGGCGGCGCGACCCCGCCCGCCGGATCGGACGCCGCGCCACCCGCGCAGATGCTGTGCCGGGTGTCCTACTGGGATGGCACCGAGACCCGGCTGTGGTACACGGCGGGCAAGCTCTCCCGCGTCGAGGACCCCGGCTCCGAGGTCACCGACTACGGCTACAACGCCGCGGGCCTGCTGGACCGCGTGCGGACGTCGCAGGTGAACGACTGGGTGGCGGTCGACCCGGCGAACCGGGCCGGTGCCACCGAGGTGCTCGCGGCGATCACCTACGACGGCGCGTCCGACCGGCCGAAGGCCACCGCCGTCACCGCGCCCGCTCCGGCGCTGGGCAAACCCCGCCCGGCGCACGCCTACCGCTACGACCCGGCCAACCGGCAGTCCTTCGTGGACACAGCGGGGTTGAGCCCCGCCACCGGGTTCTCCAGCAGGCTCACCTACGACGACGCCGACCGGCTCCTGACCACCACCGACGCGACGGGCCGCACCACCGCCCAGAGCTGGTCGGCCAAGGACCAGGTGCTGACGTCCACCGACCCGGCCGGACGGGTGTCCACGACGGTGTACGACCACGCCGACCGCGTGGCCGACAAGTACGGCCCCGCCCCGGCCGAGTGCTTCTCGGGCCAGGTCCCGACCTCGGCGTGCGCCGCGACCGTGCCGCACTCGCACACCGGCTACGACGAGGGCGTCAACGGGCTGAGCGCTTCCTTCTACGACAACACCTCCCTGTCCGGCGCGCCGATGGTCTTCAGCACCGGCGTCGGGACCGCCACCGGCACGCTGGCGGGCGCGTGGGGCTGGGAGCGGGGGCACCCGCCGGGCCTCCCGAACGACGTGTTCTCCGCCCGGTTCACCGGTGAGATCGTCTTCCCCGCCGCGGGCGAGTACACGTTGCGCGCGTTCGTGGACGACGGCGTCCGGCTGTGGCTGGACGACCAACTGGTGATCGACGACTGGAAGCACGTCGACACCGCCACCTGGCGGCAGGCCAAGACCACCAGCGCCGCCGCGGGCACGGCCAAGCGCGTCCGGCTCGACTACCTCAACGACGTCGG
>DATMCA010000586.1:0-12928 GCA_035559015.1 Umezawaea sp.
ACGACAAGCCGATGGTCTACTACCCGATCTCGGTGCTGATGCTCGCCGGGATCCGCGAGATCCTGTTGATCTCCACGCCGAACGACCTGCCGCAGTTCCAGCGGCTGCTGGGCGACGGGTCGCAGTTCGGCCTGCGCATCGAGTACGCCGAGCAGGCCGAGCCGAACGGGCTGGCCGAGGCGTTCGTGATCGGCGCCGACTTCATCGGCGGCGACACGGTCGCGCTGGTGCTGGGCGACAACATCTTCTACGGCCAGGGCTTCTCGCGGATGTTGCAGGAGCAGGTGGCGAAGCTCGACGGGTGCGTGCTGTTCGGGTACCCGGTGAAGGACGCGGAGCGCTACGGCGTCGGCGAGGTCGACGCGGGCGGGACGCTGGTCTCCATCGAGGAGAAGCCCGCGAAGCCGAAGTCGAACAAGGCGATCACCGGCCTGTACTTCTACGACAACCAGGTCGTGTCGATCGCGAGCGCGCTCGAACCGTCGCCGCGCGGCGAGCTGGAGATCACCGACGTGAACCTCGCCTACCTGGCCCAGGGCCGGGCGAACCTGGTGGACCTCGGTCGCGGTTTCGCGTGGCTGGACACCGGGACGCACGACTCGCTGCTGGAGGCGGGGCAGTTCGTGCAGGTCCTGGAGCACCGGCAGGGCGTGCGCATCGCGTGCCTGGAGGAGATCGCGCTGCGGATGGGCTTCATCACGCCGGACGCCTGCTACCGGCTCGGTTCCGCGCTGGCGAAGTCGGGCTACGGCCAGTACGTGATGAACGTCGCACGAGAGGCGGGCGCGACCGTCTAGCGGCGGTCGGCCATCCCCTCCAGGCGCCGGATGCGCTCCGCCATCGGCGGGTGCGTCGCGAACAGCCTGCTGAGGGATTCGCCCGGCAGGAACGGGCTGGCGATCATCAGGTGCGACTGCGCCACGACGGCCGGCTCCGGCGCCAGGGGGGCCACCTTGGTGCCGAGGTCGAGCTTCCGCAGCGCCGACGCGAGCGCCAGCGGGTCGCCGGTCAGCTCGGCGCCGGAGGCGTCCGCCTGGAACTCGCGGGACCGGCTGACGGCCATCTGCACGATGCCGGCGGCGACCGGTCCGAGGAGGGCGATCAGCAGCAGCGCCAACGGGTTCGGCCGGTCGTCGTCGCCCCCGCCGAAGATCCCGGCGAACATCGCGATGTTGGCGACCACGCTGACGACGGACGCCAGCGCGCCCGCGACGCACGAGATGAGGATGTCGCGGTTGTAGACGTGCGACAGCTCGTGGCCGAGGACGGCGCGGAGCTCACGCTCGTTCAGCAGGTCGAGGATGCCCGTGGTGCAGCAGACGGCCGCGGTGCGCGGGTTGCGGCCGGTGGCGAACGCGTTGGGCGCCTGCGTGGGGCTGATGTACAGCCTCGGCATGGGCTGCCGGGCGGCCATCGACAGTTCGCGGACGATGCGGTGCATCGAGGGCTGCTCGACCTCCGACACGGGCCGGGCGCGCATCGCGCGCAGCGCCAGCCGGTCCGAGTTGTAGTACGCGTACGCGTTGACGCCCAGCGCCAGCAGCAGACCGAAGTAGAGCGCGGTGCGCCCGAAGAACGAGCTGATCAACAGGATCAGGCCGCTCATCGCGCCGAGCAGCAGCGCGGTCTTCAACCCGTTGTAGTGCTTGTGCACGCTGGTTCGCCTCCGGGTTCACGTCCTCCCCCTCAACGCTCCCGGCCTGCCCCCGGTTCCTGAACCGCCCCGTACCGGACGTGTGGCCGTCGTCTCCGGCGCGGGTTCGGCGGCGGCGTCGAGCGGAGGGGGCGGCGGGACCTCGGCGGCCCACGTGGCCAGCACGTCCCGTTCGTGGACGAGTTCGGCGACCGCGCCGTCGCCGTCGGCGCTCCCCGTGCCGGGGTAGCCGAACTCGGGAGCCCAGTGCAGGGCGTCGAACGGGCACACCTCGACGCAGATCCCGCAGTAGAGGCACTGGCCGTAGTCGATCGCGAAGCGGTCGAGGACGTTGTGCGCGCGGGCGCGGGCGTGGCCGGGGGTTTCGACGACCTCGGTGTGCGACTCGATGTGGATGCACCAGTCCGGGCACTCGCGGGCGCAGATCATGCAGACCGTGCAGTTGGACTCCAGCAGCGCGATCACGCCTCGGGTCCGGGGCGGGAGTTCGGCGGTCACGGCTGGCTCTCCTCGTCTGACGGCGTCTCCGCCGCGGCGGTCACGTCGACGCCCTCGCGCGGCCCCCAGGTCGCTGGATCGGGCACGCCCGGCGGCAGGGTGCGGCGGCGGCTGGGCGAGGACGTGGAGTCCTCCCCCGGTTCCAGGCTGCCCGGCCACGGCCGCACGACGCGCGAGGCGAGCACGAAGTCCTTGCGCAGGGGGTGGCCGGCGAACGTGTCCGGCAGCAGCAGGTGGGGCGTCGGCCCGGCCAGTTCGACGCCGAACATCTCGGCGGCCTCCCGCTCGTGCCACGCGGCGCCCGCCCACAGGCCCGCCACGCTCGGCAGCACCTCGCCCGCGGCCAGTTCGGTGCGCAGCAGCAGCCCGTTGCCGGTGTCCGGGTGCAGGACGTGCAGCAGCACGGCGTGCCGCACCCCGCTCGCGCCCGGACGGCCCGCGTCCTCGACGCCGAGCCAGTCGAACGCGAGGCAGCCGAGGTCGTCGTGGGCGAAGCGCGCCGTCGTGGACCACCGGTCCAGGGGCACGTGCGCGGTGCTCTGGCCGAACGCCGCCTTCACCACGGCGTCGGGCACGAGCGCGGCCAGTTCGGCGGAGGCGGCGCTCACGAGGAGACCATCCGGTGCAGCGCGACGAGGCCCTCCAGGAGCGCCTCGGGGCGCGGCGGGCAGCCGGGCACGGCGACGTGGACGGGCAGCACCTGGTCGATGCCCTTGGTGACGCTGTAGGAGTCCCAGTACGGGCCGCCGGTGTTGCTGCACGCACCCACGGACAGCACGTACCGCGGCTCCGGCATCTCCTCGTAGGTCGCGACCACCGCGGGCAGCATCACGTCGGTGACCGTGCCGGAGACGACCAGCACGTGGGCCTCTCCCCCGTCGCGCACCGGGTCGATCCCCAGCGCCGCGAGATCGTCGGCGCCGCGACCGTCGAAGGCGGCCATCACCTCGACGCCGCAGCACGCCAGCCCGAGGTCCAGCACGGTGATCCGGAAGGTGGTGCCCCAGTCGAGGCGCAGCCCGCGCTCGGCGGGCGTGGAAACGGTCACGGTCCGGAAGGCTAATACGTGGGGGCCCGCCTGGCTTGCGCCCGGCGAGCCCCCAACCCCCCATATCCCCCCATAGGATTGCACCCTGCGAACTGGCGCTGGTTGCGGTGAAAGTCTCCAACGGAACGCCTATACGTGTCCAGGGAAATGGGTCAGAATCTAAGGATTATTTGTAGCCGAACTGTGGTCAGGTTCAGTACAACTGATCGGTAGAACATCTCGCGGCCCGACGCGACGACCTGAGAGGCCTCCATGTCCAGCTCGGCACAGCTTCTGCTTCCGGCGGGAAACCAGCTCAGCAGACTCCTGCACTCCCCGAACGCGCTGCTGGACACGACGTTGGACCAGCTCAGGACGTTGCTCGCCGTTCACGAGACCCGCTCCGCGCTCCGGGCCGCGCGGGTGCTGGGCCGCGAGCAGTCGAGCGTGCAGAAGCAGATCGACACGCTGAACAGGAACTTCCGATCGCTCTGCGGCGAGCCTCTCGTCGTCAAGCAGGGGCGCGGAAAAGATGTGCTGATCACGCAAACAGGTGAAGCCTTGGTGGAATTGGCGCGCACCACGCTCGGCGATTGGCTCGACTCTATTCACGAGTGCAGGCGAAAGCTCGGCACGACCCTCACCGTCGGCACCACGCGCTTCATGCTCGACTCGCTGGCCAAGGCGTGGCACCACGTGGCGGACGAGTTCAAGGAGCGCGACGTCGAGCTGAAGGTCGTGCACATCCGCACGAGGGACATCTGGACGAAGCTGGAGAGCAAGGAGGTGGACGTGGTGTGCGGCAGCGTCGTGACGCACGCCGGCCACACCGGGCACCTGGACGAGTTCGACGTCATCGAGTGGCGGCGCGGCGGGCTGGCGCTGCTGACGAACCTGCCGGAGAAGCGCCTCGGCGAGAGCGCGGGCGTCGGCGAACTGCCGCGGCTGCCGCTCGTCGTGCCGGGCGACGGGCTGATCGCCGAGTTCCTGCGCGGCTGGTTCGGGCCGGACTACCGCAACGAGCTGGACATCGCCGCGGAGATCGACGAGATCCAGTACGGCATGTCGCTGCTGCGGTCGGGGCTCGTGCAGGGCTGCATGATCGTCACGTCCGGGCTGGGCGTCGTCGCGGCGAACCAGGAGCTGCGCGAGGGCACCGGGCTGCGGGTCGTGGAGCTGAAGAACGACCGGGAGCCCGTGCTGGAACGGCTGGTGGGCGTGTTCGCGCGCAAGGAGGAGCGGGCCAAGTTCCCCGCGGACCACCCGTTGAACCTGCTGTGGGCGGCGTTCCAGGCCGAAGCGGGCTGAGACGCCGCGAGGCCGCTCGTCGGTGACGAGCGGCCCTCGCGCGGTGGTGACTACTCGGGTTGTGCCTGACCGGGCCGCTTGCGCTCGGCCTGCTTGACCAACCACTCCAGGCCGTTCTTCGGCCGCTGCGCTTGCGGCGCCTGGGGCTTCACCTGCTCTTCGGCGGGTTCCTGCACTGGCGACGGACCTTGGGCGTCGAGGTCGTTCACGGGCACGCTCCCTACCTGGTCGACAACAGGTGCCGTCGATCGGAGCATCGAGGGGGTGCTCGACGCTAGACCGATCAGCCCTCTGGGTGAACCCAGACAGATGACGAGAGCAGATCGGGTGTCGGATCGGCGTAGGTTTCTACGCCGTCGCTGGTGCCGGGGTCACGGCGTCCAGTTTCCGCTTCGCCAGGACCGTCCGCAGCGCGAGGAAACCGACCAGCGCGAACGGCGACAGCAGGATCGTCAGGACCAAGATCGGCCCCGCGACCAGCGGGTGCACGCCGAGCTCGCGGGCTTCGAGGTGGATCCAGCGACCGATGAACAGGTCGAAGGAGATGATCTGCGCCCAGATCGCGGCCGCCCCGTACGGCTCGCCGAGGAAGTCGAGCAGGGTGCCGAGGTTCGGCCTGCTGACGACCTCCCAGAGTTGCCCGAGGTGCGGGAGGGCGAGCACGAAGTACACGACCAGGGGAATCGCCGCGACCCAGGGTGTGCTCATGACCCGGTTCGTGACGCGCCAGGTGGGCGCGAGGATCATCAGCGCCCAGAACGGCACCGCGAGGGTGAACGTGATGTCGAACAGGGACTCGGTGCTCATCGGGCCGCCACCTGCGCCTTGGAGTTCACGGCCACGACCGCGCCGACCACCACGGCGACCACGACCACCGCCGCCGCGGTGAGCGTGAGGGCGTCCGGCGCCAGCAGCGCCTGCCCCCGCTCCGCCTGCCACAGCACGAGCCCGAACAGCAGCCCGTACCCGACGCCCGCCACCACGACCAGCCGGGTGCGCACGGCCTCGTCGGCCAGCGCGGGGACGCGAGCGGCCAGGACCACCATCAGCAGCACCAGCAGCGGCAGCACCTGGAGGGCGTGCATGCCGACGAAGTGCGGGATGCGCAGGTCACCGCCGGTCGTGCTCCAGCCCGTGACCGGCATGACCGGCCCACCGTCCTCCACACCGACCGAGTGCGCCCCGATGATCCCCTTGAACGTGCCGTCCTTCATCGAGTCGAGCTGGGTCGACGTCGGCGACGTCATCAACGCCCCCGTGCCGATGCCCGCCAGCGAGATCACCGCGCCGATCCGCAACGCCCAGCGCGTCGCCCGGTCCGCGAACGGCGTCCGCAGCACCAGGACCGTGAGGACCAGCGTGCCGGTCCACAGCACCGCGATCGACACGCCCATGACCGCGAATACCGTCGAGTCGAACGGCGTCAGCACGTTGAAGTGACTACCCCGCCCGCGCACCACCTGCATGACGATCAGCACCTGCTCCAGGAGCAGCACCACCGCCAACACCACGGACACCCGCTGCGCGAGCCGCTTGCCGACCCCCAGCAGCGAGATAAGCCACGACCAGGTGATGCCGTAGACCGCGATCGAGACCGCGAACTTCAACGGCTTCAACCAGATCGGCGCCCCGACCAGGATGCGATCGTCCACGACCAGCCCCACCAGGCTGACCAGCACGATCGGCACCATCAGCCACGCGGTCACCAGCATCGGCCGGTTCCAGCCCCTGGTTCTGGCGCTCAACGCGGACAGAGCCCTCATGATCGCTCCCCCTCTTATGGATAGCTTCACTCGCCATAATGGAATGTAGCACTATCCATGTTGCTCGCATAGCGGTTTCAGGACGGCCCGGCCCGAACACGCCGAAGGCCCCCGGAACGCGCTTCCGGGGGCCTTCGGTCAGCAGGTCGGGTCAGTCGCGCAGCTCCATCGTGCGAAGTTCGGCGATTGAACTCCACGCGGCCTACCTGCGACAACGCCCCCTCTACCCAGGGTTGGGCCACATCCTGCCCGTCGCTGGCGCGAGCTGACGAGACCGCAAGAAAGAGTCGGGCATTGTTTCATACCGGGGGTGCTCTTTTTTAAGAGAAGAGTCACGATCCGACGACGGATCCGAAGGGGGAGCGCCGAGGACGCCGGCAACCAGCGCCGTCAGCCCCGTGGCCGCCGTGAAAGATGCCTGCCAAATCGTCACGGGCCCAGCTACTCCAGCGAGCACCTGGGACACGCCGGATCCGGCGAGGAGGATCCCAACACCGATGGGCCGCAGGCGCGTCGCCATACCATCCAGTCTGCACGCATCGCGCTCTCACCAACAGGGGCCTCGCGCCATCTCGTCGCCTTGGCCCCGCCCCAACCGCGCGTGCCAGAGGGCTCATCCGCCCTGCCCGACACGGCCGCTGGGTCAGTCGCGCAACTCCATCGTGCAGCACTTCGGGCCGCCGCCGGACTTGCGGAGTTCCGAGATGTCGACCAGCACGGGTTCGAAGCCGCGGGATTTGACCTGCTCTGCGAGGTCGGTGGCTTCGAGTGGGAGGAAGACGTGGCGGCCGTCGGAGACCGCGTTGATGCCCAGGCAGGCGGCGTCGGCGGCGGTGGCGATGACGGCGTCGGGGAACAGGCGTTGGAGGACTCGTTGTGAGCCCTCGGAGAAGGCGTCCGGGTAGTAGGCGACCAGGGGGGTCGGGGACTGGTCGTCCAGGACGACCAGGGCGACGTCGAGGTGGTAGTAGCGGGGGTCGATCAGTTGCAGGGAGACGACCGGGACGCCGAGGATCTCCTGCGCCTCGGCGTGGGCGGCGGGGTCGGTGCGGAAGCCCGTTCCGGCTAGCAGGAGGGTGCCCGTCCAGGCGAAGTCGCCCTCGGCCTCGTTGGTGCGCTCGGGCATGACGACGCGGCGGTAGCCGTTGTCCAGGAACCAGCGGCGGAAGTGGTCGGCCTCGGCGGCGCGCTGTTCGGCGCGGAAGCGGGAGCCCAGGACGCGGCCGTCGACGACGGTGCCGGAGTTCGCGGCGAACACCATGTCCGGCAGGCCGGGCTGGGGCTCGATGACCTCGACCTTGTGGCCCGCGGACTCGTAGGCGTCCTTGAGCGCGGTCCACTGGGCCATCGCCAGCGCCGTGCTGGTGGGCCGGGTCGGATCCATCCACGGGTTGATCGAGTACTCGACCGTGAAGTACTCCGGCGGGCACATGAGGTACCTGCGGGTGGTCGGTACGCGCAGGGGCGCGGCGGGCGCGCCTAGGTCCAGTACCAGCGGCTCGTCGCCGGGGCCCAGAATGGATACCGAGGTCATGGATCGAAATGTAGATGGCCGGCTGACCCTCGATCAACGCCACAATATTGCGTCTTTTAGGGCACTATGTTGCGTGTGGACACCATCGACCATCGAATCATTTCGTGCCTCATGGCCAACGCCCGATCGAGTTACGCGGACATCGGCAACGTGGTGGGGCTGTCGGCGCCCGCGGTGAAGCGGCGGGTGGACAAGCTGCTCGACACCGGTGTGCTGCGGGGCTTCACGGCGGTCGTGGACCCGGAGCAGCTCGGGTGGGGCACCGAGGCGTTCGTGGAGGTGCACTGCCGGGGCAACGTGTCGCCGAGCGACATCCAGAACCGCCTGGAGCCGATGGCGGAGGTGATGGCGGCCTACACGGTGTCCGGCGCGGCGGACGCGATCGTGCACCTGCGGGCGGCGAGCATCCACCACCTCGAAACGGCGCTGGAGCGGCTGCGGGCCGTGGAGATCATCGACCGGACGGTGTCCACGGTGGTGCTGTCCCGGCTGCTCGACCGCCCGCCGGCCCCTTAGGCCCGGCCGTCTCCGTACAGTCGGCCCCATGGCTGAGGTGACCCTGGAGAGTTCCGATCGGATCGCGGTGATCACCGTTCGGGATCCCGAACGCCGCAACGCGCTGACGCTGGAGCTGTCCGACCAACTGGCCGACGCCGTCGCCGCCTGCGAACGGGATCCGGGGGTGCACGCGGTCGTCGTCACGGGCGCCGCGCCCGCGTTCTGCGCGGGAGCGGACCTGACGGCGCTGGGCGAGGCCAAGGAGGAGGGGCTGCGGCGTATTTACGCCGGCTTCCTGGCCGTGGCGGGCTGCTCGCTGCCGACGATCGCCGCGGTCAACGGCGCGGCGGTCGGGGCGGGGCTGAACCTGGCGCTGGCGTGCGACGTCCGGATCGCGGGCCCGAAGGCCCGGTTCGACGCGCGGTTCCTGCAACTCGGCATCCACCCCGGCGGTGGGATGACCTGGATGCTGCAACGCCTGGTGGGGCCGCAGACGGCCACGGCGATGACGCTGTTCGGGCAGGTCGTGGACGCCGACGAGGCGGTTCGGACCGGTCTGGCCCACGCCCGGTCGGGTGACGACGTGGTCGCCGCCGCGCGGGAACTGGCGAAGGCCGCCGCCGACGGTCCGCGGGAACTGGTCCGGACCATCAAGGCGTCGATGCGGACGACCGCGGTGCTGGACGACCACGCCGAGGCCGTGACCACCGAACTCGCGCCGCAGGTGGCGTCGATCGAGTCGCCGGAGTTCGCGGCGCGGTTGGCGGCGCTCAAGGACAAGATCAGCAACCGCCCCTAGATTTCCCTGTTACCGCGAGTAGCGGTCACTAGGGGTGCGCCGATCGAGCGTACGTGCTGTGACCTGCACCGCCTTTGGCCGTCGGCGCGAGCAGGGGTGCCTACCGTCGGGAGCACCGGCTTGCGCACCAGGTGGGACAGGGGTTCCCGAACAGTGGTACGCGGGAGACCGTTGCTTTAGCACAAACGACTACCCTCGCAACTGCACATGTGATGCGGGACAACAGTTCGGCCTGTCCACGAAGAGAGGGATCGGCGTAGGAGATGACTACCGACCTGGGTAACGGCGCTGCGCCTGGAGCCCCCGAAACACGCAAGCTGGATCGAGTGGTGATCCGGTTCGCCGGGGACTCCGGTGACGGCATGCAGCTCACCGGTGACCGATTCACCTCCGAGGCCGCCGCCTTCGGCAACGACCTTGCGACACAGCCGAACTTCCCCGCCGAGATCCGGGCGCCCCAAGGCACCCTGCCCGGCGTGTCGTCGTTCCAGCTGCACTTCGCGGACTACGACATCCTCACCCCCGGCGACCGCCCCGACGTGCTCGTGGCGATGAACCCGGCGGCGCTCAAGGCGAACATCAAGGACCTGCCCAAGGGCGGGATCCTGATCGTCAACACGGACGAGTTCAGCAAGCGCAACCTGACCAAGGTCGGGTACGCCGCCAACCCGCTCGAGGACGAGTCGCTGGCGGACTTCCAGGTGCACGAGGTCGCGATGGCGACCATCACGATCGGCGCGCTGGAGGAGACCGGGCTCGGCAAGAAGGACGCCGAGCGCGCGAAGAACATGTTCGCGCTGGGTCTGCTGTCGTGGATGTACCACCGGCCGACCGAGGGCACGGAGCGGTTCCTGCGCGAGAAGTTCGCGAAGAAGCCGGACATCGCCGAGGCCAACGTCCTGGCGTTCCGCGCGGGCTACTACTACGGCGAGACGACCGAGTCGTTCGCGGTGACGTACGAGGTCGCCCCGGCGAAGCTGAACACCGGCACCTACCGCCAGATCACCGGCAACACGGCGCTGGCGTACGGGCTCGTCGCGGCGGGCAGGCAGGCGAGGCTGCCGATCGTGCTCGGGACGTACCCGATCACCCCGGCTTCGGACATCCTGCACGAGCTGAGCAAGCACAAGAACTTCGGCATCACGACGTTGCAGGCCGAGGACGAGATCGCGGGCATCGGCGCGGCGCTGGGCGCCTCGTACGGCGGCGCGCTCGGCGTGACGTCGACGTCCGGTCCCGGTGTGGCGCTGAAGTCGGAGACCATCGGCCTCGCGGTGATGACCGAGCTGCCGCTGCTCATCATCGACGTGCAGCGCGGTGGCCCGTCGACGGGTCTGCCGACCAAGACCGAGCAGGCCGACCTGCTCCAGGCGATGTTCGGCCGCAACGGCGAGTCGCCGGTGCCGATCGTGGCGCCGCAGTCGCCGTCCGACTGCTTCAACGCCGCGATGGACGCGGTCCGGATCGCGCTCACCTACCGCACGCCGGTGCTGCTGCTGTCCGACGGCGCGATCGCGAACGGCTCCGAGCCGTGGCTGATCCCGGACGTCGACGAGCTGCCCGACCTGTCGGTCGAGTTCGCGACCGAGCCCAACGCGACCGACGGTTCCGGCGAGTTCTGGCCGTACGTGCGCGACCCCGAGACGCTGGCCCGCCCGTGGGCGATCCCCGGCACCCCCGGTCTCCAGCACCGCATCGGCGGGCTGGAGAAGGCCGAGAACACCGGCAACATCTCCTACGAGCCGGAGAACCACGACCGGATGGTGCGGCTGCGCCAAGCGAAGGTCGACGGCATTGAGGTGCCGGACGCGGTCGTGGACGACCCGACCGGCGACGCCAAGGTGCTCGTGGTCGGCTGGGGTTCGTCGTACGGCCCGATCGGCGCCGCGGCCCGCCGCGTGCGCAAGCTCGGACTGCCCGTGGCACACGTGCACCTGAGGCACCTCAACCCGTTCCCGAAGAACCTGGGTGACGTGCTTTCCCGCTACGACAAGGTGATCGCGCCGGAGATGAACCTCGGCCAGCTCGCGTTGCTCCTGAGGGCGAAGTACCTCGTGGACGTGCGGAGCTACACCAAGGTGCAGGGCCTTCCGTTCAAGGCCGAGGAGCTCCAGGACGTGCTCGCCGACGTGATCAAGGGGGTTGAAGCGTGACAGCGATCGACCTGGGCCTGCCGGCGCTGGGCGGGCTCGACGGTGTTCCCACGACCGACGAACCGCAGAAGGCCAAGGACTACAAGTCGGACCAGGAGGTCCGCTGGTGTCCGGGCTGCGGCGACTACATCGTGCTGAACGCGGTGCAGTCGTTCCTGCCGACCCTCGGTCTCAAGCGCGAGAACATCGTGTTCGTGTCCGGGATCGGCTGCTCCAGCCGGTTCCCGTACTACATGAACACCTACGGGATGCACTCGATCCACGGCCGCGCCCCGGCCATCGCGACCGGTCTCGCCGTCGCCCGGCCGGACCTGTCGGTGTGGGTCGTGACCGGTGACGGCGACGCGCTGTCCATCGGCGGCAACCACCTGATCCACACGCTGCGGCGCAACGTGAACCTCAAGATCCTGCTGTTCAACAACCGGATCTACGGGCTCACGAAGGGGCAGTACTCGCCCACGTCGGAGACCGGCAAGATCACCAAGTCGACGCCCGCGGGTTCGCTGGACAACCCGTTCAACCCGGTGTCGCTGGCGCTGGGCGCGGAGGCCACGTTCGTCGGCCGGGCGCTGGACTCGGACAAGAAGGGCCTGACCGAGGTCCTGCGGCAGGCCGCCGAGCACCGCGGGTCTGCGCTGGTGGAGATCTACCAGAACTGCCCGATCTTCAACGACGGCGCGTTCGACGTCCTCAAGGACGCCGACGACGCCAAGCGGCGGATCATCAACCTGGAGCACGGCAAGCCGATCACGTTCGGCCTCGAAGCCGAGTACGGCGTGGTGAAGTCCGGGTTCGCGGGCCTGGAGGTCGCGAAGATCTCCGAGGTCGGCATCGAGAACGTGGTCGTGCACGACGCCACGCTCGAGGACCCGTCGTACGCGTTCGCGCTGTCCCGGCTCTCGACGCAGGACCTCTCGCACACCGTCACGGGCGTGTTCCGCAACGTGAAGCGGACCACGTACGACGACGCCGCGCGCGACCAGGTCGAGCAGGCGAAGGCGGCCAAGAAGGCCGACCTGAGGGCGCTGCTGCACGGCAAGGACACCTGGACCGTGCTGGGGGACTGAGATCGTCAACGGGAAGGGCCCCCTCCACGCGGTGTGGAGGGGGCCCTTCCCGTTGGTGCCTACTGGGCCGGGCGGAAGCCGGCCTTCTGGGCGTCTGCCTCGGTGCGGAACCAGACGTCGGCCCTGGTGTCGTCGAAGCTGGACGTGCCCGGTCGGAAGTAGCGGCGGCCGGTCAGGGTCGCCTTCACCTCGAAGTCGGCGGCGGGCGCGTGGCCGTCGGACTTGGGCAGCACCGAACCCGGCCCGAACGGCGAACGCGGGTTGAAGCCCTCCGGCTGCTGGTACCTCGGCGCGACCGGTGCGGGAGCCTCGCTGCGACCGCCCGTGGACGGGCTGAAGCCCACCGGACGGGGCCGCAGGGGCTTCTTCGGGAGCGGGGGCTGCGCGACCGGCTGAGGCGGCCCCAGCAGCGGCGGGGACGTCATGGGCGGCGGACCGCCCGCCGGGCGCTGCGGACGCTGCGGGAGGCCGTTGGAGCCCCGTGCCAGCAGTTCCGGAGCCAGGGTGGGCACGAACGGCTGGTCGTCCGACGGCGGCAGCTGGCGGACGGTCTCCTCGGGCTGCGGGTCGTCGTCCGACTCGTCCAGGATGGGCTCGAACAGCGACCTGGGACGTTCGGCGGCCGGT
>DATMCA010000587.1:0-7619 GCA_035559015.1 Umezawaea sp.
GGAGCAGATCCGGCCGCTGGACCCGGTGGCGCAGGAGGCGGCGCTGTCCGACATCGCCGCCGGTCTCCAGGCGGACATGCCGCCCAGGGAGAACCCGAGGGTCAACACGTCCATCGACTCGGTGCACGCGTCGGGGCCGCTGGGGCGGGTGCACGTGGCGATCCACGGCAACTCGAACTACAAGCAGACCGGGCTGCTCCAGGCGTTCGCGGCGTACTCGCTGCTCCAGCAGGCGCCGCGCCGCGTGGGTTTCGCGTCGGCGTGCCAGGCGTTCGGGCACCGGGAGCTGCTGGGTGTGCTGCGCAACTTCGGGCTGGTCCTCAACCCCGTCGTGGAAGCGCACACCTGACATGTCCCTGACGGCCTACCTGGACAAGGGGGCGTCGCTCGGCCGCGGCGCCCCCTGCCTGACGATGGACGGAACGTCGCTCAGCTACGGCGACGTCCAGGACCTGTCGCACTCGGTCGCCCGCGCGCTGGCCCGCGCGGGCGTTCGGGCGGGCGACAAGGTCGGAGTGCTGTCGGGCAACGACCCGACGGCGTTCGCGTGCGTGTTCGGCATCGCGCGGCGCGGCGCGGTGTGGTGCCCGATCAACCCGCGCAACGCGGCGGCGGAGAACCGGGAGCTGCTGGAGCTGTTCGACTGCGTCGCGCTGATCCACGCCCCCGCGTACGCGGACCTGGTCGCCGAGATCGCGCCGTCGCTGCCGAAGCTGACCACGGTCGTACCGCTGGCGTCGCTGGACGAGTGGCTCGCGGGCGAGGACGTGTCGTACGACGCCGAACCGCCGGACGACACCGTGATGATCGTCGGCACCGGCGGCACGACCGGCAGGCCCAAGGGCGTGCAGCTGACCGACCGCAACCTGGAGACCATGACGGCGTTGACGCTCATGGCCTACCCGTTCGAGCACCGGCCGGTGTACCTCGCGATGGCGCCGCTCACGCACGCGGCGGGTGTGCTGTGCTTCCCGGTGATGGCGCTGGGCGGCGAGGTCGTCGTCATGCCCGCGCCCGACCTCGGGCTGTTCCTGGAGCTGATCGAGCGGCACCGCGTCACGCACACGTTCCTGCCGCCGACGCTGATCTACATGCTGCTCGCGCACGAGCGGCTGGTCACGACGGACCTCACGTCGTTGAGGTGCTTCTGGTACGGGGCGGCGCCGATGTCGCCAGCCCGGCTGGAGCAGGCGCTGACCGCGATCGGGCCGGTCATGGCCCAGCTGTTCGGCCAGTCCGAGGCCCCGATGATGGTCTCGATGCTCTCCCCGGCCGAGCACTTCCACCCCGACGGAACGGTGGCGCGCGAACGCCTCGCGTCAGCCGGGCGGCCGGGTCCGCTGGTCACCGTCGGGATCATGGACGACGAGGGGAAGCTGCTGGGGACCGGTGAACGCGGCGAGATCGTCGTGCGCGGATCGCTGGTGATGCGCGGCTACTACCGGAACCCCGAGGCCACGGCGGAGGCGTCGCGGTTCGGCTGGCACCACACCGGCGACATCGGCTACCTGGACGACGACGGCTACCTGTTCATCGTGGACCGGGCCAAGGACATGATCATCACCGGCGGGTTCAACGTGTACTCGGCCGAGGTCGAGCAGGCGCTGATGGCCCACCCGGCCGTGCGCGACTGCGGTGTCGTCGGGCTGCCGGACGAGAAGTGGGGCGAACGGGTCGTGGCCGTCGTCCAGGCGCAGCCGGACATGACGGCCGACCCCGCCGAGCTGGTGGCGTTCGTGAAGGCGCGGATCGGCAGCGTCAAGGCGCCCAAGCAGGTGCACGTCTGGCCGGACCTGCCCCGCTCGACGGTGGGGAAGGTGCTCAAGACGGACATCAAGGCCCGTCTGAGGTCGGGCTGAACAGCGGGCCCGCGAGGTACTTCAGGCCGGTGTCGCACGCGACCGTGACGACGGTGTGGCCCGCGCCGAGGTCCTGGGCCACCCGGATCGCGCCGAGCACGTTGAGCGCGCTGGACGTGCCCGCGAAGAGCCCCTCCTCCCTGGCCAGGCGCACGGCGAGTCGGCGCGCCTCCGGCTCGTCCAGCGCCCGCGCCTGGTCGTAGAGGCCGGGCGTGAGCAGGGGCGGGACCACGCCGGTCGCGGTGCCCTCCACGGTGTGCGACCCGCCCCTGCCCTGGGTCAACGCCGGGGAGGACGCCGGTTCCAGCGCCACGATCCGCGTGCCGTTCCCGCGCAGGACCGCCGCCACGCCGTGGAGCATCCCGCCGGTGCCGACGGCGGCGCAGAACGCGTCCACGGTCCCGGCCTGCTCCAGGATCTCGCGGCCCATCACGGCGTACCCGGTCAACGCGTCGGTGTTGCGGAACTGGTCCGTCCACAGCGCCTGGTCGCGCTCGACGATCCGGTCGACCTCCTCGCGCATCCGCACGAACAGGTCCGGCGTGATCCGCCCGCCCTCGCTGGGCACCACCGTGAGGTCCGCGCCGAACGCCCGCATGGTGCGCAGCTTCTCCTCGGAGAACGCGTCCGACGACACCAGCGACAACGGGTAGCCCTTCACCGCGCAGACGAACGCCAGCGACGAACCCGTGCTGCCACCGGTGAACTCCACCAGCCGCCGCCCCGGCCGCAGCTCGCCGCGCCGTTCTGCGCCCTCGACGATCGCCAGCGCCATCCGGTCCTTGTAGCTGCCCGTCGGGTTGCCGCCCTCCACCTTGACCAGCACCCGCGCCGCGCCGTCCGGCACGACGTGCCGCAACTGGACCAGCGGGGTGCCGCCGATGGCGGCCAGCGGGGAGGGGAGGACACCGGGGAAGTTCACTGGGTCTCCTGTCGGTCCGGGAGGGCGCTCCTCAGCGGACCGTACCGGGTTCCGGGACTCCCGCCTCGGCGACGAGCGCGTCCACGAACCGGAGCTTCGCCCGCACCTTCGGGGTCAGCACGAACGGGTACAGGTCGTCCTTGCCCATGCTGCGGTTGAGCTGGTTCACCGCGCGCGACAACGGCACCCACGTGTCGATCAGCTCGTCGAAGCCGGTGGCGTCCTCGGACGGCGAGGCGTCGACCGGGGTGTGCGGGTGCGGCAGGATGTCGCGGCCCGCGACCAGCACGCCGTACGCGCCCGCGGTCTGGACGGTGTCGCGGACGTGCAGCAGGTGCGCGAACGTCTCGGCCCAGTCCTCCCACGGGTGCGAGGCCGCGTAGGTGCTGACGTACGACCTGTTCCACCCCGGCTCCGGCGAGCCGGAGTAGTGCGCCCGCAACGCTTCCTGGTAGTCGGCCCGCTCGTCGCCGAACACCTCCCGGAACTCCGCGTGCAGACCGGCGCGGTCGACCAGCACCTCCCAGTACCAGTGGCCGACCTCGTGGCGGAAGTGCCCGAGCAGCGTCCGGTACGGCTCGGCCAACTGCGCCCGCATCGCCTCGCGGTGGCTGTCCACGCCCTCCGCCAGGTCGATCGTGATCACACCGCTCGCGTGGCCGGTGATCACGTGCTCGGCGTCGCTGGACAGCAGGTCGAAGACGACCTCGCCGGTCGGCAGGCCCAGGTCGTCGAGCTGGTGCACCAGGCGGCGCTTCGCCGCCTCGGCCCGTGCGAACGCCTCGACGGCGTCACCGTCGGCGGGCCGGGTCCTGGTCAGCGCGCAGCAGCCGCACAGCGGGCCGGGGTCGTCCGCGACCCAGTTGCAGCCCGCGAGGGCGGCGTTGGCGCACCGCTGCCGCCCGTCGAGCGCGACGAGAGCGCGGTCCCGGCGGGAGTAGGCGACGGGCGTGCCGCACTCCAGGCACGAGGAGTTCTCGAAGAACAGCAGGTTCCCGCAGGCCGGGCAGGTGAACGAACGCATGGTGGTACCCCTCGTGGTCTTCGGGAGTCGTCTGTGACTACCCAGGCGGGGCGTCGGTCAACCCACGGCCGAGGTGACCTCGCGCTCGTACAGGGCAGCGGTGTCGAAGCCCATGCCGGTGAAGTGGCCCGCCAGCTCCAGGCTGAGCACGCCGTGCAGCCGGGTCCAGAACGAGAGCGAGCGCTCGAAGCCGTCCGGCTGGGGGAAGCTCGCGACCACCGGGGCGAAGATCCGGCGCGTCAGCACGGTCGCCTCGGGCGGCGCGGAGTAGCCCGGCACCGGTGTGCCGTACAGCAGCAGGTACCGGTGCGGGTTGGCGAGCGCCCAGCGGCGCAACGCCTTCGCCAGCCGGCGAAGGCGGTCCGCCGACGGCTCGTCCGGGGCGTCGGCGGTCTCGACGACGACGGCCAGTTCCTCGTAGGCGGACAGGATCAGGCCGGTCAGCAGCTCGTCGCGGCCCGCGAAGTAGCGGTAGAGCGCGGGGGCGGTCATGCCCATGAGCTTGGCGATCGCCTTGAGCGACAGGGCTGACGCCCCGGCCTCGGCGATCTGGGCCCACGCGTGGGCCTGCACCTCGCCGCGGACCTGTTCCCGGTACCGCGCACGGGGTCCGCTCGTCGCCTGCTGCTCCACGCCGCACCTCATCCACTTGGTGACACCAGTCTACGTTAGTGATGGGGCATCACTGCCGTGATTCCCTGGGCGGGCCTCTTTCGGGCCGTCAGAAAACCATGTGAATCCCATAAACACCCCGTGATTACATCCCTGCATGAACCAGGACACCCCGCCGACCACCACCACCCGCCGACTCGCGACCGTCGAAACCGTGCTCGACATCGCCGCGATCCCCGGCGCCGACGCGATCGTCCGGGCTCGGGTGCGCGGTTGGGACGTCGTGGTGAAGATGGACGAGTTCCGGGCCGGCGATCCGTGCGTCTACTTCGAGGTCGACTCGATGCTGGACGTGGAGGACGAGCGGTTCGCGTTCCTCGCGGTCCGCGGCGTGCGGACCGATGTGGACGGTCGGCGCGGGCACGTGCTGCGCACCGCGAAGCTGAGAGGCCAGTACTCCCAGGGCCTCGCGCTGCCGTTGGCCGCGTTCCCGGAACTCGCGGGCAGCCAACCGGGCGACGACGTCACGGCGGCCCTCGACGTGGTGAAGTGGGACCCGCCGCTGCCCGCCGAACTGTCCGGCCAGGTCCGCGGCCAACGTCCTGGGTGGATCCCGGCCACGGACGAGGAACGGATCCAGAACCTGGCGGCGATCCTGGCTTGCCCGGCCGACTGGGTCGCGACTGAGAAGATCGACGGCACCAGCATGACGGTGTACGTAGACCCGTCGTCCGAAGTGGACGGTGTCTGCTCACACAACTACGACCTGCTACCCGCCGAGGGCAACACCCTGTGGCGCCTGGCCCGCGAACTCGACCTGCACGCCGCCCTGCGCACATCGTTCCCCGGCAAACGCGCCGCCGTGCAGGGCGAGGCCTACGGCCACGGCGTACAAGGCAACCCCCTGAAGCTCCGAGACCACCGCTTCTCAGCCTTCACCCTCAGAATCGAAACCGAGGAGATCCCCCGCGCCGACTGGCCGGCGTGGGCACTCGCCCTCTCAGTCCCAGTCCGCACCGACTTCACCTTCCCAACAACCGTCGACCAGGCACTCACCGACGTCGACGGCATGAAATCCACCATCACCCCCAACACCCTCGCCGAGGGCCTCGTCTGGCGAGCCACCGACCGCACCGACGTCCACCTACCCGACGGCCAGGCGGTACGCGCGTCGTTCAAGGCCATCTCAAACCGCTTCCTACTCAAACACCAGGACTCCTAGACGAGTAATGCGTAGGTAGTGCGTGGTTTCACCTGTGGTGTAGCCACATGGTGATGGCGGCAACGTGGACGGTGGCCTGGTAGCGAACGGCGAGTTCGTCGTAGCGGATGGCTACCGCTCGGTGCTGCTTGAGCAGGTTGATACCGCATTGGACCGCGTGACGCTGCTGGTGGACCTGTCGGTCGATCGTCGGTGGCCGTCCACCCGAGGAACCCTTGGCCTTGCGGTGGGCGGCCTGATCGTGAGGCTGGTCAATGGTCGCTGTGATCCCGCGTCGACGCAGGTAGGCGCGGTTGGCGTTGGAGCTGTAGGCCTTGTCGGCCAGGATCCGATTCGGGCGAGTCCGAGGCCGACCACCACCGGGCCTGGGCACCCGGATCGCGTCGATCACCGTGTGAACTGCGGGCTGTCACCCCGCTGCCCGGCGGTGACCAGCAATGACAATGGTCGCCGTCCCTGCTCGCACGTCAGGTGCAGTTTGCTGGTCCAGCTGCCCCGTGACCGTCCCGGACCGTGATCCTCCGGACCGGTGTCGGTGTCGGGCGGTTCGGCTTGCAGATCCCCCTTTTACGGGCGACCGCAGCAAGTTGATGGGCGCGCGTGATCGTGGAATCCACGCTAACGTCCCACACGATCACCCCGGCGGGCGGCATGTCCCGCCATGGCGCACCGACCCGCACTCGCCACCGGATGCCGTCGATCGATCGCCGTTTGCTCCACTTGAGTGGACGGCCGGGCTCTTTCCGAAGGGCAGCAATGGTTGCGGCAGGGGCCACGGCGCGTCGGTTAGGTTCGACCGGCACGTCACCGACACGCCACTGGCCATCGCCTTTGAAAGACGACTCCGCAGCAGCACCGCCCGTCGGGAGGGCTAGTGGTTGCCCAGGCTGTTTTGGCGGGCGAGCCGTAGGCCGTGGGCGAGGGCGTTGCGGAACGCGCGGCTGCTGGGGTGGTCGGTTGCGCCGCGGCGGACGCCGGTGAAGAGGCGGCGGTGTGGGCGGCCGGGTAGGTGGTGCAGGCGTAGGGCGTGGGCGCGGTCGTGCCAGAGGAGGTCGGGTAGCAGGGCTACGGCGTGGCCGGTTTCGACCAGGTGTACCTGGAGGAGGAGGTCGGGGATTTCGAAGCGCACGTCGGGTTCGAAACCCGCTGTGCGGCACAGGGTTCTGGCCCAGTCGCCGGGTGCGGTGCCGGCCGGGTCGAGGATCCACGGGGCGTCGGCCATGTCGGCCAGAGTGGCGGGCATTCGGGCGTGCGGGCCGCGGGCGGGTAGGGCGACGCGGATCTCGTCGTGCGCGAGGTCCTCGGTCGTGACGCCGGGCATCGGCGGCTGGGGTTGGCCGGGGTACTCCTCGCCGAGCACGACGTCGAAGTCGCGGGCCAGGAGGCCGGCGAACGCGTCATCGGCGTCCCGCTGCGCGATCTCCACCCGCAGCATCGGGGGGTGCTCGGCCAGGTGCGACAGCGCGGCGGGTACGAGCGCGAGCAGCACCGACTGGAACGACGCCACCCGCAGGGTGCCGGTCACGTCGGTCTGTGACGCCGCCAGGTCGGCCTCGGCCAACTCCAGGCGTTCGAGGATCGCCTCGGTGTGCGCGACCAGCACCCGCGCGCGTTCGGTGAGCCGAACCCCGCGCCCGACGTGCTCCAGCAGCCGCACGCCCGTCTCGGCCTCCAGTTGCGCGAGCTGCTGGGAGATCGCTGACGGGCTGTAGGACAGCGCGCGCGCCACGGCCGCCAGAGTGCCCCGGCGGTGCAGTTCGCGCAGCAGCCGCAACCGGTGGACGTCGAGCACTGGACCTCCCTGGAAGAGTCAGTTCCACTTACCAGTATCGCGCAGAAACATTCGCTGGACGAACCGTTTGGGGTGCCCGACGGTGGGAGGGTGCAAACACTCCAGGTTCCCGCTGCCATGCGCGCGGGCGGTTCCGGGCAGACCGGCCCCGCCGTGGCGATGATGATCGGATCGTGCGCGTCGCTCCA
>DATMCA010000588.1:0-6436 GCA_035559015.1 Umezawaea sp.
AGGCCGTGCAGGAACTGCGGCCCGTACCCCGCGTCCACGATCACCTGCCGCGCCGCCGCGTCCACCGCCCGCACCTCGACGCCCGGCCGCAGCGCCGCCCGACCGGCCGCCTGCGACCGCGCGACCAGGTCGTACAGGTCGCGCTGCCAGTCCGCCGCCTTGCCGAGCACGAGCGTCCGGGTCATGTCGGAGTGGTAGCCGTCGACCAGCGCCCCGAAGTCCAGCTTCACGAAGTCGCCAGCCTTGAGCACCGCGTCCGTCGGCTCGTGGTGCGGGATCGCGGAATTCGCCCCGGCCGCGACGATCGAGTCGAACGACGGCCCGGCCGCGCCGTGGTCGAGCATCCGGCTCTCCAGCTCTCGCGCGACCTCCCGCTCGGTCCGCCCGGCGCGCAGCCCGCCGTGCTCGATCAGGTCCACCAGCGCCCGGTCCGCCGCCGCGCACGCCATCCGCAGCGCCTCGACCTCGGCGTCGTCCTTGACCAGCCGGAGCCGTTCGACCAGCCCGGACGCCCTCACCAGCCCGTCCACCACCTGCTCCAGCCCGTCCAGGCCGTCGACCGTCACGTGCTGGCTCTCGAACCCGACCGCCTGGTGCCCGTCCTTGCTCGCCCTCGCCGCCAGCGCCAGGTCGCACGGCCGGTCGATCACCCGCTCCAGGTCCGGCACCTGCGCAAGCGACTGCGTCAGGTAGCGCCCGTCGGTGCAGAAAACCGTGCGCTGCTCCCCGTCGGCGGCCACGAGCAGCGCCGCGTTCGACCCGGTGAAGCCCGTGAGGTAGCGGACGTTCAGGAGGTCCGTCACGAGCAGGGCGTCGAGGTGCTGGTCGACGAGCAGGGCGCGCAGTGCGGCGCGACGCGGTGCGTGCAGCGGCATACCCAGCAGCGTAGGGGTATCGACCGCGTCGCACAGGGGACGGAAGTCGGTCGTGCGCGAACCCGCGGCGTCCGCTCCACCTGGCACTACCCTGTCCGGCATGGGTGCGTGGCTGGTCCGGGGGTTTTGGATGGGGCTGCTGCACGGCGCCGTGCAGGCGGGGGTCGTGGCCGTCGGTGTGCGAAGTCCCGAAGCGGGCTCGTCGGTTCGGGTGATCGCGTTCGGGCTCGTCGTGGTGGTCGCGGTGCTGTGGGGCGCGCTGGACGCGTGGCGGCGGTTCGACGGGCGGGGGATGTGCTGGTTCTTCGCGTCGCTGGTGGCAGGGCCGTTGGCCGGGGTGGTGGGGGTGGTCGGCACCGGGCTGCTGGTGGACCAGACCGGTGTCGAGTCGCTGTGGCCCGCGTTGACCGGTGGGGCCGCGTTCACCGCGCTGGTGGTGCTGGCGTCGGCCGCGATCGGGATGGGCCTGGGCAACCTGGCGCCGCAGCCCAAGGGCTCGCACTAGCCGGAACGCACTGGCCGGAACGCACTAGCCGCGGAGCTTGGTCAGGTCTCCGGCCGGGGTGTACCTGAGCCACTCCGCCTGGCTGGTGTGCCGGACGGTCGAGGAGTTGAGGGCGGCCACGTCGTCCGAGCCGATCAGCCAGAGCTTGTCGTCGTCGACCAGGACCCCGGTCCGGCCGTCCGGTGCGCGCAGGACCTCCGCGCCCGCCGGGATGAGGGCGGCGACCGGCAACTGGTCGACGATCGCCGGGCGGTGGTCGAGGACGGCCTTGGCCAGGCGGTCGGTGACGGACCGGCGTTCGAGGCGGACGACCTTGCCGCCGACGACCAGGTCCATCGTGCGCTCGGGCGACGGGACGGCGATGCCGTCCAGCACGGTGGCCGCCTCCTTGGTGGCGCAGCCGGGAACGCCCGTGAGGTCCATGCCGTAGTGGGTCAGGTCGGTCGGTGCCCCCGCCGCGCCGTCGACGGTCGCGCGGACGACGTCGATCGGCACGCGGCCGCACGGGTCGTCGGTGGCGATCGGGGCGTGGCCCTCGGACGTGCGGACGAGACCGGGGCCCTCGCGCCACGGGCCGGGCACGGTGATCGGCTCGAACGGGTTGAGGGTGAAGTCGGCGTTCCAGAAGGTGATGGTGGTGCCGGTGTCGGTCTCGTGGGCGATGGCGAACGCGTCCAGCGCCTCGACCCACATCCAGTCCGCGCTGAACGCGTCGACCACCGAGCGGGCGCGCGGCGCGTTGGTGCCCGAGACGGCGGAGAAGCCGCGCACGCCCAACGCCTGCACGCCGGACAGGAACAGCGGGTCCTTCGACCGCAGCACGAACTGGCCCGCGCCGTTCCACCCCGCCGCCGAGCCGGTGGTGTCGGTGAACATCAGGTAGAACCAGCCGTTCAGGTGCAGCACGGCGGGCTGGCCGGCGCCGTAGGTGTTGGCGCGGGTGGTGTCGTAGGCCGGGCCGACGATCGGCTGACCGTCGTGCGCGCGCTGCCAGGAGATGCCGTCGGTGCTGGTGGCGACGCCGATCGCGTTGCCGTGCGCGTGGTCGCCGGAAGCGCCGGTGTAGTAGAGGTAGTAGGTCTGGCCGACGTGGATGACCGACGGGTCGCAGGTGTGCACGCCGTCGAAGCCGGTGACGCTGCCGCTGAGCACGGGCTGGGCCTCCGCGCCGTTCGGCGCGGTGAACGGGCCGGTCAGCGAGGCGCTCTCGGCGTACAGCAGGTCGTCGCCCGCCGGGACGGCGTAGCCGAGTTGGCTGCACCACCACATCCGGTTGCGGCCGTTCTCCACCAGCACCGTCGGCCCGTAGTTGTACGGCGAGTCGCCGCCGCCGATCGCGATGACGCCCGCGCTGCCGCGCGACCGGTCGGAGGCGAGCGGGAGCGGATCCTTCGGGGTGGAGCGCTGCGGCTGCTTCTGCTGCTTCTGCTGGGCGATCGGCGGCGCGATGCCCCCGGTGCCCTCCGCCTGGTTCATCGTGACGCCCCCGTCGCAGGACGACAGCAGCACTGCGGCGACGGACGCGGTCACCACGAGCCGGAGAAGCCTCGACATGCGGGAGCTGTCCTCCACTTGGTTGACCCCTCGGCGAATCGCCACCCAGTGTAGAAGATCAACTCACCCGTCCAGGTGACTACTCGCCAGTAGTAGCCACGAGTTCGACTTCGAACCCGTCCTGGTTCTCCAGATAAGCCGCGTAGTGCTCCGGCCCGCCGGCGTACGGGTGCCGGTCCGCGAACATCAACTCCCACCCGTGCCCCAGCGCCGCCGCGGTGAGCGCGTCCACCGCCTCCGCGCCTCCGACGTGCAGCGCGAGGTGGTTGAGCCCCGGCCGGGTGCGCTCGTGCGGCCCGCTCCCCATCGCGGGTGAGCGCTCGACGACGACGTAGGTCGCACCCAGCCGCCAGCTGACCCCGGTGGGCCAGCGCTGGAATTCGGTCCAGCCAAGTTCTTGGAGGAGCCACCCGATGGTGGCTTCCGCACGGGTGACGTCGGGCACCCAGAGTTCAACGTGGTGCAACGCTCCGTGGGTCACTCGATCCTCCATGCGCCGGGAAGCCCACTGGGTTCGACGGGTCGCGGCCCCGGAGACGTCGGGATCTCCGGGGCCGCGGACGTGCCGACGACGGTCAGGCCTTGGTGGCCAGCCAGCGCAGCGCGAGGGCGTAGCCCTGGACGCCGAGGCCGAGGATGGTGCCCTCGGCCACGGCGGAGATGTAGCTGTGCTGGCGGAAGTCCTCGCGCTTGTGCACGTTCGAGATGTGCACCTCGACGAGCGGGGCCGTCAGCTGGGAGCAGGCGTCGCGGACGGCCACCGAGTAGTGCGTCCACGCGGCCGGGTTGAGGACCACGGGGTACCGCTGGTCGGCGGCCTCGTGCAGCCAGCCGAGCATCTCGCCCTCGAAGTCGGTCTGCCGGACGTCGACCTCCAGCCCCAGTTCGCGGCCGGTGCCCTCGCACAGCGCGACCAGGTCGGCGTACGTGGTGCTGCCGTACACGTCGGGTTCGCGGGTGCCGAGCCTGCCGAGGTTGGGGCCGTTGAGGACCAGGACCTTCACAGCAGGATCCCCCCGCCCGTGGTCGGCTCGGCGGCGACGGCCGAGTAGGCCGCGGCGATCAGGGCCGGGTCGGGGCCTTCGAGCCTGCCGGGCTTGGCCAGGCCGTCGAGCACGACGAAGCGGAGCACGCCCGCGCGGTTCTTCTTGTCCACCCGCATGCCCTCCATGAGCTGCGGCAGCGCGGTCGGGTCGTAGCTGGTGGGCAGGCCCAGCAGGGTCAGCACGGACCTGTGGCGGTCCGCGGTCGCGTCGTCCAACCGGCCCGCGAGGCGGGCGAGTTCGGCGGCGAACACCAGGCCGACGCTGATCGCCGCGCCGTGGCGCCACTTGTACCGCTCGCGGCGCTCGATGGCGTGGCCGAGGGTGTGGCCGTAGTTCAGGATCTCGCGCAGGTCGGACTCGCGGAGGTCCGCGGACACGACGTCCGCCTTGATCTGGATCTTGCGCCGGACCAGCTCCTCCAGCACCGGGCCCGCCGGGTCCAGCGCTGCCTCCGGGTCGGCCTCGATCAGGTCGAGGATGACCGGGTCGGCGATGAAGCCGCCCTTGACGACCTCGGCCATGCCCGCGACGAGTTCGTTGCGCGGCAACGTGTCCAGCGTCGCGAGGTCGGCGAAGACCGCCGTCGGCTCGTAGAACGTGCCGACCAGGTTCTTGCCCGCCGACGTGTTCACGCCGGTCTTGCCGCCGACGGACGCGTCGACCATGCCGAGCAGCGTCGTGGGGACGTTGAACAGCTTCACGCCCCGCATCCACGTCGAGGCGACGAACCCCGCGAGGTCGGTCACCGCTCCCCCGCCGAGGCCGATCACGGCGTCCGACCGGCTCAGGCCGATCTTGCCGAGCACGTCCCAGCAGAAGCCCGCGACGGGGAGGTCCTTGCCGTCCTCCGCGTCCGGGATCTCGACGCGGTGGGCGTCGGCGCCGCCCGCGGCGAGCGTCGCGCGCAGCACCTCGGCGGTCTCGATCAGCGTGGGAGGGTGGATGATCGCGATCTTGGCGATGCCCTTCACGGCTTCCACCATGTCGCCGAGCAGGCCGCGACCCACCACCACGTCGTACGGTCGTTCCGCGGCCACGCGGATCCGCACCGGCTCGCCCATCAGTGTTCTCCCTCGTTCATCAGGACCTCTCCGTCGGACACCCCCGGCTTCGACCGGAGGGGGAAACTTCCCGCTCAGCCGGGGCCGCGTGGGTGGCTCGGGAACCCCGTCCCCTCGCCTGCGTTCACCCCGCACCGCCCTGCTCCGGCTCGGGAGAAGTCGAGGTCACGACCATTCGACCACGTTCGGCTCAAGCGCCTGTCCACCCCACACCGCGGCCAGCAGTTCGGCCTGGTCGCCCAGCGCTCTCCGCACCGCGCCCTTGATCCTCTTCCAGCCCCGCACGTGGAACGTCATCGTGCGGCCGCTGAACGCGTACCGCCACTCCCCGACCACCTCACCGTGCACGACCAGCGCGCCCGGACCGCCCACCGCCCGCCACACCCGCTTGGCCACGGCGGCGTCCGGGGCCACGAGCCGGCGCGGTCCGAGCAGGTACGGGTCGCGCGGGAACAGCAGCAGCCCGGCGGGCGGCGGCGGCGCGTCCACCACGGCCTCCGATGCCAGCAACCGCTCACCCTCCACCACCACCGGCCGCAACCCTGAAGGCCACTCGGACGGCGGCCCGGCACCGAGCCACTTCTGCGCGTCCGCCTTCGCGAACGGCCCGACCAGCCGCGCGTAGGCGCTCAGCAGCGTCGGCTCACCCTCCGGTTCCACCGCGGGCACCGGCCCGACCGGCTTCCGGAACACGAGCTTCGCCCCGACGTGGTCGAGTTCGAGACCGGCCAACAACGTGCCCAACCGGAACAGCCCGTCAATCACGTGGTCCGCCGAGCACCGCTCGCACCACGGCGTCCAGTCCGCGGGCAGGCGCGGACCCACCAGGGCCGACAGCTCCCCCTTGGTCGCCCGCTCACCGGGGAACTCCCGGTGCAGCAGCTCCACCAGCACGTCCAGCCCACCCGGATCGGGCACGTCGAACCCACCGATCCACGCGGCCCACTGGCGAGGGGTGCGCGGCCTCAGTTCCCGGCGGAGGGTGGGTAAGTCCGCAGCACGATGCAAATGCGGCGCCCCTCGCAGGCTGAGCACCCGAACCAGCCGCTCCGCTCCCGGCCCAGCTACCGCTCCAGGACGTCCCGTCGCGGACTTGTCGAACGCGAGCCCAGCCCCCGGCTCACCCCCTGGACGTCCCAGCGTCGGCCCATCGAACGCGGACCCGACTCCCGGTCCGGCACCCGGACGCCCCAGCGCCGCTCCGTCGAACTCCGGCCTGCTCGATCCCGGCTGGTCAAGTTCGGCCCCGCTCGTACCTGGCCCGTTGCCCCCTGGGCCGCTCGATCCCGGCTCGCCCGACTCGGGCCCATCCGGTCCCGCCCAGAGGAACTCCGGTCCGACTCGCACGGCAAGACCCGCCCCACCAGTCTTGGGCGGGCTATCGACGAACCCGAG
>DATMCA010000589.1:0-26533 GCA_035559015.1 Umezawaea sp.
CCACCACGCACCGTCGGCGCGATCTCGACAACCGTCACCCGAAAGCCGTACCGACGCAGCCAGTACGCCAACGCAGGCCCGGCAATGCTCGCCCCGGAGATCAACACACTTCGACCAGCCATGACGGAACCCCTTGAGTTAGGTACATGAGTGTTCCCTATCGAACGTACACGATAAGGTACACACGTGAGCCTTGACCCTCAGAAGCGCCGCCGAGGCACCGAGCTGGAACACGCCATCCTCGACGCGGCCTGGAACGTCCTGGTGGACGGCGGCTACGGGTCGTTCACCATCGAGTCAGTCGCAGAACAAGCCCAAACCAGCAGACACGTCCTCTACCGCCGCTGGCCAACCCGCGCCGACCTCGTCCTGGCAGCCATCCGCCGCCAATCCGACCGCACAGCACCACAACTACCGAACACCGGCTCACTACGCGGCGACCTAATCGCTCTCATGACCAGCGCCAACGGCGACCGCATGCGCCTGGCAGCAGTACTCAGCGTCCACTTCGGCACCTACTACCGCGAAACCGGCACCACCCCAGCAGACCTACGCGAATCACTGGTCGGCGACCAGGCAGGCTACCTGGACACAATCTTCACCCGCGCAGCAAAACGCGGCGAAATCCCCACACCAATCCCAAACCGCAGAACAATGAACCTCGCAGGCGACCTACTACGCCACGAGGTCCTCATGACCTTCGCACCAGTGCCGGACTCGACGATCACCGAAATCATCGACGACATCGTCCTACCACTGATCCGCAAGGGCTAGCCCACCCACCACCAACCCGCGGACGAACCGGGCCCTAGACCGTGGCCGATTTCACCCAAGGCATTCGACCCTTGAAATCAGTCGGGCCCAGGGCTTCCATCCTGCCCTTTTTGGCCCGACAAAGGGTCGAATAAGGGGTCCCCGAGTCAAATCGGCCACACCACAACGAAACCAGCGCCCACCCGCTACGCCACAACGAAACCAGCGCCCACCCTCCACACCACGCCGAAACCAGCGCCCACCCCGCCGAATCAACGACGCCGCAAACCACCCATCACCGAGGCGCAGCCGAAGGCCCGGAAGCTTCCCCCAACCGAACCGTCCCCCCATCCCGAGCCAACAAACTCACCCGCCGCCCAACCACCCCACCCGCGGCCACCACCACAGGCTCATAACCCGCCGGCTCATCCACCAGAGCCTCCGACAACAACGGGATCACCAACTCCCGCACCTCGAACGGCGACAAAGCCCGCCGATAAGCCACCACCGACTCGAACTCCACCGTCAGCACCCACCGGTCGGCCTCGTCCATCGACCGGCTGAGCAGCCCACGCAGACATCCCGGCCGCACGATCAGCAGCTCCAGGGCCTTCTCGGCCCGAGCGGTGAATTCGGCGACATCGGGTTCGAGCACGGTGAACCGGCACACGAGCAGCACAGTGCAAGGATGCCACGGTGGCGAACGACTCCAAGCGCACCCTGATCCCCGGCGACGGCCCGTTGGCCAAGGTCCCGGGAACGGTCGCGTTCCTGCTGGTCATCGGCCTGTTCGCGGCGGGCGTTCTGGTCCGCGGCGTCTTGGGCGCGGCCTTGCTCGGCATCCTCCTGGCGGGTGTCCTGGTCCTCCTGGCGGCCACCTGGAAGGCGCTGGCGCCGGCGGGCCGAGCCCTCCGGATCGTCGTGATCCTGGTGCTCGTCGCCGTCATCATCTCGGTTCTGCCCGGATAGCGCCTAGGATTGGTCTTGATAATCCATTCCAGGTAGGACGGGAAGAAGGTGCGTGCGCTTGACCCAGGACGCGACGACGGTCCCGGTGCGCGGCGAGCACACCCACTCCCACGAACGCGACGCCCCTCGCCCCGCTCCGCCGAGGTCGGCCCGGACGTTGTCGGCCGCCGGTGAGCTGCTGCGCGCGTTGGCCGCGCCGGTGCGGATCGCGATCGTCCTGCAGTTGCAGGAGGCCGAGCGGTGCGTGCACGAGCTGGTCGAGGTGCTCGGTGTGGCGCAGCCGCTGATCAGCCAGCACCTGCGGGTGCTCAAGGCGGCGGGTGTCGTGCACGGCGAACGCCACGGGCGCGAGGTCGTCTACCGGCTGGTGGACGAGCACCTGGCGCACATCGTCGTGGACGCGGTCATCCACGTCGAGGAGGGTGGGGGGACTTCAACCCGCCCGGTGGTCGCTGGTATCAACGAGACCGACCGGACTGACCGGACGGAGGATCTGTGACCACAAGCGAGCGCCCCACGACCGCGGTGCCAGGACTGCGCTCGACCAAGCAGCGCACCGCGGTGTCGAAACTGCTGGACCAGCTCGACGAGTTCCGCTCGGCCCAGGAGCTGCACGAGGAGCTGCGCAAGCGCGGTGAGGGCATCGGCCTGACCACCGTGTACCGCACCCTCCAGTCGCTGGCGGACGCCGGCGAGGTCGACGTGCTGCGCACCGATTCCGGCGAGGCCATCTACCGGCGCTGCTCCGCGCACCACCATCACCACCTGGTGTGCCGCACGTGCGGCCGCACCGTCGAGGTCGAGGGCCCCGCGGTGGAGAAGTGGGCTGACCGGATCGCCGCCGAGAACGGCTTCTCCGAGGTCAGCCACACCGTGGAGATCTTCGGGACGTGCGCGGGCTGCACCCGGAAGAGCTGAGTCAGCTCTCGTAGGTGTCGACGGGGGTCGCGACGGGCGCGATCTCCGCGACGGTGAACGTCGGCACGTACGCGGTCTCCTTGGTCGCCGAGCCCGGCACGACCTTGCCCGTGACCTCGACCCACTGGTCGGTGGGCATCGAGTCGAACCCGGCGCCGGTCATGCGCACCTTGATCGGCGACGCGTCGGCCGCGCAGCAGGAGATCGCCAGCCGGGCGACGTAGGTCGAGTCGTTCTTGCGCACCACGAACCCGGTCAGCTTCACCACCCGGTTGTCCAGCGACCCCGAGTCGTCCCACGCGGTGCGCGTGACGAACTCGCCGAGGCTCAGCGGGATGACCGCGCCCTCCGGCAGCGCCGCGAAACCGTTGAGGCTCTTGGACTCCTGGGCCGCGTTGCGGTCCGACCGGTTCACCGTGTCCGCGCCGAGCGCGGGCGGGGCGATCAGGAACACCGCCAGCACGGGCAGCAGCAGCATCCACGGGCTGCGCGACGACCGGTGCTCGTGGTCGCCGTGCGCCTCCTCGGCCTCCTTCGGGGACCGCAGGTCGCGCACGATCGCCAAGCCCGCCAACAGGATCATGACCGCGCCCGCCGCGATCAGCAGCGGTTGCAGGCCCGCCTTCACGTACCGCAGGTACATGTCGGTGAAGCTCAGCTTCAGCAGCGCGCCGCCGAGCAGGATCAGCAGGATGTTCTGCGTTTCGCGCCTCACAGGAACACCACTCCGGCGACTAGGGCGCTCGCGATGGCCACCACGAACGTGGCGGGCGCGAAGCGCAGGGCGAAGGACTTGCCGAACGTGCCCGCCTGGAGGGCGAACAGCTTCACGTCGACCGCGGGGCCCACGACCAGGAACACCAGGCGCGGCAACAGGGGCAGCGCCGTCATCGACACGGCCACGAACGCGTCCGCCTCGCTGCACAGCGCCAGGATCACGGCCAGGAACGCCATCACGACCACGCCGAGCACGATCTGCGCGCCGAGCGTCTCCATCCACGCGGTCGGCACCAGCACGTTGAACGCGGCGGCGAACACCCCGCCGAGCACCAGGAACCCGCCGGCTTCGACGAGGTCGTGCCGCGCGGTCTCGGTGAACACCGTCCAGCGCGAGACGCCCTCCTTCTCCTCGAACTTCCGCAGGGCGCGCTCGGCGATCCACTCGGCCTTGCCGAACCTCGTCCACAGCCAGCCCATGACCACCGCCGTGAGCAGCGACCCGACGAACCGGGCGGGCACCATCATCGGCGCGTCCCGGAACGCGACGGCCGTCGCGACCAGCACGATCGGGTTCACGGCGGGCGCGGCCAGCAGGAACGACAGCGCGACGGCAGGCGGGACGCCCTGCTGCATCAGCCGTCGGGCCACCGGCACCGAGGCGCACTCGCACCCCGGCAGCGCGACCCCGGCGAGACCGGCGACCGGCACGGCGAGCGCGGTCTTCTTCGGCAGCAGCCTGCGGAGGGCGCTCGCGGGCACGAAGGCCGCGATGGCGCCGCTGATCAGGACGCCGAACACCAGGAACGGCATCGCCTGCACGCAGACCGCCACGAACACGGTCGACGCCGTCCGCAGCTGCGGGGCGTCGAGCACACCGATGAGCCAGTCCTGAAGGACCAGCGCCAGGACCAGCAGCAGGCAGAGCACCTCCAGCGAGGTGACCTTCCCGCGCAGGGGCCCGCGACCTGAGGGTCGCCGATCCCTGATCTCGGAAGTGATTGTCACTTCCGAGATGATGCCAGGCGGGCACCCCGCATTCCCACCCGCCTGATGTCGGGTTTCTGCCACGAACCGCACACGTGCCGCAGTCGGGCGATTTCATTGACAGAGACGTGCGTCACACGTCAGAGTGCATCCCGGTTGTAACGTTTCAATTCGCCGCGGAGGAGACCTGACGTGAGCCGAACTCGCGATGGCAACGGTGCCGTCGGACCACTCCTCCACGCCCTCGCGGCCGTCGTCGTGGCAGCCCTGTGCACCTCACCGACCACCGCACTGGCGGACCCCGCGGACCGTGGCCACGGCAGCGACAACTTCGCCCCCTCCAGCCGCACCGTCACCCCCGTCAAGGTCACCCGGTCGACCGGCGCCGTGACCACTCCGGGCAACGTCCTGCGCAACCGCACGACCACCCTCACCGGCAACGGCTCCTCGATCACGCTGGACTTCGGCAAGGAGGTCGGCGGCACCGTGAGCGTCCGCTTCCCCGCCTCCACCGAACCCGGCCAACGCCTCGGGCTCGCGTTCACCGAGTCCTCGCAGTACATCGGCCTCACCAGCGACGCGAGCAACGGCGGTTCCGGCCCCGACGGCGCGCTGACCGCCGACGTGACGCCCGGATCCACCTGGACGACGCCGAAGGCCAAGCAGCGCGGCGGCTTCCGCTACCTCACGCTGTTCGTGGACTCGGCGGGCTCGATCGCGATCGACCGGGTGTCGGTCGACATCACCTTCGCCCCCACGATGACCGACCTCCGCGACTACCCGAACCACTTCAGGTCGAGCGACCCCCTGCTCAACAAGATCTGGTACGCCGGTGCGTACACCGTCCAGACCAACATCATCCCGCCCGACACCGGCCGGGTCTGGGGCCCTCCGGGCACGGGCTGGGACAACGGCGCCACGGTCGGCGCCGGCGACACCGTCCTGGTCGACGGCGCCAAGCGCGACCGCACCGTGTGGCCGGGCGACCTGGGCGTCTCCGTGCCGACGGAGTACGCGTCACTGGGCGACCTCACCCCGACGCGCAACGCCCTGACCACCCTCTACCAACACCAGACCCCGTCGGGCGAACTGCCGTTCGCGGGACCGCAGGTCAACTTCTACAACTCCGACACCTACCACCTGTGGACGCTCATCGGCACGGCCACCTACGTCCAGTACACCCACGACGAGGCCTGGCTGCGCGACACCTGGCCCGCCTACCGCCGTGGCCTGGACTATTCGCTCGCGAAGATCGGCCCCACCGGCCTGCTGCGCGTGACCGGCACGAACGACTGGGCGCGCGGCGGCCAGGGCGGCGAGAACATCGCCGCCAACTCCCTGCTGCACCAGGCACTCCTCACCGGCGCCGACCTGGCGGACAGGCTGAACGACCCGGAATCCGCCACCGCTTGGCGAGCGAAGGCGGCCACGGTGAAGACCGCCGTCAACGCAACGCTGTGGGACGAACAGGCGGGCCTGTTCCGCGACAACCCCACCAGCGCACTGCACCCCCAGGACGGCAACTCCCTGGCCGTGTCCTACGGCCTGGCCGATCCGCCCCGCGCTCAACGGATCAGCGCCTCCCTCACGTTGAACTGGAACGCCTACGGCGCAACGACTCCCGAGAAGAACTCCGAGATCGGCACCTTCCCCGGCTCCCTGGAGGTGCAGGCCCACCTGAAAGCCGGCAACCCCACCCGCGCCCTGGACCTGATCCGCCGCGAGTGGGGCTACATGCTCAACTCCCCGCTGGGCACCGGCAGCACCTTCTGGGAGGGCTACCTGGCCAACGGCCAGTTCGGCTACGGCGGCACCTACATGAGCGCGTCCCACGGCTGGGCCACCGGCCCGACCTCAGCGCTGACGTTCTCCGTACTGGGCATCCAGCCGCACTCACTGAACGGCGGCTACCTCGTCAAACCCCAACCCGGCGACCTGACCAGCGCCGAGGGCAACCTGAACACCCCACTGGGAAACATCGACCTCACCTGGTCCCACAACCCGCGCAGCGGAACGTTCACCGGCACCCTCACCGCCCCCACCAAGGCAGTGGACCGAGTGGAAATCCCCACCTTCGGCGCAAGAACTCAACTACGGGTCAACGGCAAACCAGTCTGGAACGGCACCAAAGGCCTCGCCTACGACGCCCACCTCGAAAACGACTACGTAGTGCTGAAAAACCTGCCGGCCCGCACAACCTTCGACAGCCGCCCCATCGGCACCACCCCAGCGGAACTGACCGCGCAGGTCACCTCCTCCGGCACCACCCCCGTCCGAGCCGGCGAGGACCACACCATCCCGGTCACCATCACCACCCACGGCACCAGGGCACTCAACGGCAAAGTCGACGCAATCGCACCCACCGGCTGGACCACAACACCAGCCCCGTTCAGCCTGGATCCCAGCAAGGGATCAACCAGCACCGTCGTGAAGGTGGGCGTACACGCCCCAACAGGCACCGGCGGCCAACCTCAGATCCGCCTGAAAGCCACCAGCGGCCACCTCACAGCGGAAACCACCACACCCCTGACCGTCTTCGGAACCTGGCCAACAGGCACAACGGCAACAGCCGACAGCGAAGCCGCCCCCAACGTCTTCGAAGGACAACCCCGCACCTACTACGCGGCCAACTCCATCGACCACAACCCGACCACGTTCTGGAACGACGCAAGCCCAGGCCAATTCCCCGACACCCTGACCCTCACCACACCAACACCGGTCACCCTCAACGGCATCGGCTTCCAGTCCATAGTGGACGGTGTGGTCACCGACTTCACCATCCAAACCTGGACCGGCACAACGTGGACGACCCAGTCCACCATCACCAACAACACAGACCTAACCCGCTGGATCCCCTTCGCACAGCCGGTAACCACCACACAGCTGCGCTTCACCTCAACAGCGTCACAACCCCAGAACGGCAACTACACCCGCGTAGCCGAACTGACTCCCTAGCCCACGACCCAACCCACCACCGGGTATAGCCCAGCCCCCACCCTGCCCCCGATCCCCAGCGCCTTCGTGCCCGGTTTGGTTTGTCAAGGCATCTTTCCCGCCTTGACAAACCAAACCGGGCATCGAAACAATCGCGCCTCGGGGGTAGACACCGGCCCTCAAGGCTCTCAGCCCCGAAAAGCCCAAAGACCCCCTCAGGACCCAGACGGATCCGTAGCCGCGAGCAACCGCCGAAACGTCCTCTCCATCCCAGCCCGCACTTCCTCAGGCGTAGGCGGCTCGAAGTCGTCCGCGATCTCCTCCTCCACGAAGTCCTCCACCAACTCCTCACCCAACGTCAAATCCACATGAGTCCCGTTGACCTTCGGCGTGACCAAGGCGTCATCGATCTCCTCGACCTCCTCCTCAGCCTCCCGCAACTCATCAATGGTCGCCAGGACCTCATCCGCGCTCAGCACAGGCATCATCGGCTCGACAACAGCGAGCATCCCGTCCTCGGCCAACGCCACCGCCTCGGCCAAGGCCACAGCGTGCGCACGCTCGTACGGACCGCACACGAAGGAGTCCCACTCCTCGCCGCCGGACGGCTCGAAGGTCACCACCCAGGGGAACTCCAGCACGGCCGAGTCCTCGTCGGGCTCGTAGATGATCACGCCACCCATCAGGTGGTCCTTTCGTCGGCGAGGAGCTCGCCGCGCAGTTGGGATGCGGTGGAGACCACGAGCATCAGCAGGGTGCTGAGTGGTTCGGGCTTCATGCCCTCGGCCGGGAACGCGTACCGCAGGGTCACGTCCATGCCGCGATCGGTGTGCACGACGCCGAGCGTGCCGAAGAGGCCCTGACCGGCGCGTTCCGCCGCGGACACGGCGAGGTCGCGGTCCTCCGGCAGGTCCCACGCGACGACGCACGTGAGGCTCAGGACGGTCAGGCCTTCGGCGAGCTGCATCGCCTGGATGGCGCACGGGACTTCCCCGTGCAGGAAGCTCAACGCTCCGTCGTCGTCCACGTGGACGTCGTGGAACAGCTCCAGCGCTTCGCGCGCGGAGGTCAGGAGTGCCGCGGTGATGGCGGCGGCGTCTTCGTCGGTCACGCGGTGTTCTCCTCGTCGGGCTTGTCCACGGCTCCGCCGAACCGGCGGTCGCGGCGGGCGTAGATCTCGCACGCCGCCCACAGGTCGCGGCGGTCGAAGTCGGGCCACAGGATGTCCTGGAACACCAGTTCCGCGTAGGCCGACTGCCACAGCATGAAGTTGGACGTGCGCTGCTCGCCCGACGGGCGGATGAACAGGTCCACGTCCGGCATGTCCGGCTGGTACATGTGCTTCGCCAGCGTGCGCTCGTCGACCTTGTCCGGGTTGATCTTCCCGGCGGCGGCGAGGCGGGCGATCTCGCGGGCGGCGTCGCCGATCTCGGCCCGGCCGCCGTAGTTGATGCACATGGCCAGGTTGAGCTCTTTGTTGTCCTTGGTCCGCTCCTGGGCGTCTTCCAGCTCGGAGATGACGCTGCGCCACAGCTTCGGCTTGCGGCCCGCCCAGCGGACGCGCACGCCGAGGTCGTCCAGCTCGTCGGTGCGGTTGTGGATCACCTCGCGGGTGAAGCCCATGAGGAACCGGACCTCTTCGGGGCTGCGGCGCCAGTTCTCCGTGGAGAACGCGTACAGCGACACCCACTTGACGCCCATCTCGATCGCACCCCGCGCGACCTCGACCACGACGCCCTCGCCGCGCTTGTGGCCCTCGACCCTGGACAGGCCGCGCTGGTTCGCCCAGCGGCCGTTGCCGTCCATGACGATCGCGACGTGCTTGGGCACGAACTCCGCCGGGATCGCGGGCGGGCGGGCGCCGGAGGGGTGCGGGTCCGGGGGTCGGGGGACTCGCGTCTCGCGTTCGGCCCGCCGTCGGCGCAGCATGGTGTTGGGATTCCTCTCGAAGACTGTGCGGTGGCCGAACTTTAGCCCTCGGTCGGACGTGCCGTACGTTCGACCAGCGGTAGCGAGCGGAGCTGACGTTCCATGTGCCACTGCAGGTGGGCCGCGACGAGCCCGCTCGCGTCCCGACGCGCGCCGACGGGCAGCGCGTCGACCACGTCCCACTCGCCGTGCAGCAGCGCGACGAGCAGCCGCAACGTCTCCACCGACGGCGTCGCCGAGCCCGCCGGGCGGCAGTTCGCGCACACGACGCCACCCGCCTGCACGTTGAACGCGCGGTGCGGGCCGGGTTCGCCGCAGCGCGCGCACTCGTCCACGGCGGGCGCCCAGCCGGCGATGGACATGGCGCGCATCAGGAACGCGTCCAGCACCAGCGACCCGTCCCGCTCCCCCGCCGCCAACGCCCGCAGCGCGCCCGTGACCAGCAGGTACAGCCGCAGCGCCGGTTCGCCCTCCTCGGCGGTGAGCCGGTCGGCCGTTTCCAGCACCGCGCACGCCGCCGTGTAGCGCGAGTAGTCGCCGACCAGGCTGACGTGGAACGCGTCCAGCGTCTCGACCTGCGTCACGACGTCGAGCGAGCGGCCGGGGTAGAACTGCACGTCCACGTGCCCGAACGGCTCCAGCCGGGCGCCGAACCGCGACGACGTGCGGCGCACGCCCTTCGCCACCGCCCGCACCTTGCCGTGCTTCTGGGTCAGCAGCGTGATGATCCGGTCCGCCTCGCCGAGCTTCTGCACGCGCAGGACGATCCCCGTGTCGCGGTACAGGTTCGCCATCTAGAACCCCAGGCGGCGTAGCTGCTTCGGGTCGCGCTGCCAGTCCTTGGCGATCTTGATGTGCAGGTCCAGGAACACCTTGCTGCCCAGCAGCGCCTCGATCTGCTTGCGCGAGGTGATGCCGACCTGCTTCAGCCGCTCGCCCCGGTGCCCGAGGATGATCGCCTTCTGGCTGGTGCGCTCCACGTACAGGTTCGCGTGCACGTCGATGAGGTCGTCGCGGCCTTCGCGCGGCGCCATCTCCTCGACCAGCACCGCGATCGAGTGCGGCAGCTCGTCGTGCACGCCTTCGAGCGCGGCCTCGCGGATCAGCTCCGCGATCAGCGTCATCTCCGGCTCGTCCGTGAGGTCGCCGTCCGGGTACAGCGGCGGGCCCTCCGGGAGCCGGTCGAGCAGCAGCTTCTCCAGCGTGTCGACCTGGTAGCCGTCGACGGCGGACACCGGGACGATCTCGGCGAACTCCATGATGTTCTGCAACGCCAGCAGCTGCTCGGCCACCTGCTGCTGCGGCACGAGGTCGGTCTTGGTGATGATGCCGATCACCGGCGTCTTCTTCGCGATCTTCTGCAGCTCGGCGGCGATGAACTTGTCACCGGGCCCGACCTTCTGGTCGGCGGGCACGCAGAAGCCGACCACGTCCACCTCCGACCAGGTCTCGCGGACCAGGTCGTTCAGCCGCTGGCCGAGCAGCGTCCGCGGCCGGTGCAGGCCGGGGGTGTCGATGAGGATCAACTGCCCGTCCTCGCGGTGCACGATGCCGCGGATGGTGTGGCGGGTCGTCTGCGGCTTGCTCGACGTGATCGCGACCTTCGTGCCGACCAGCGCGTTGGTCAGCGTCGACTTCCCCGCGTTCGGACGGCCGACGAAGCACGCGAACCCTGAGCGGTAACCATCCATCCGTCCATTGTCCCTGGTGTCACCGGCAGTGCTGAGTCAGGTCTCGTAGACCGGACCGGATGGCCGGCGACGGGGCCGCCGCCGGTCATCCGCGACTCGGGTTCAGGCCCACCACTTGTGGTAGAGCTGGCCGTCGGTGCCGACCACGAAGGTGTCGATGCGGTTGTTCGCCCAGGACACGGCTCCCGGCCCGGTGATCAGGCCGCCGCCGAGGGACTCCCAGTCGGACCAGCCACCCGAGTACCACTTGTGGTACATCGCGTTGTCGGTGCCGCGGACGAACGTGTCCAGTCGGCCCGCCGCCCACGACGAGACCGCCGGGCCGAAGGTGAGGCCGCCGCCGAGGGACTCCCAGTCGGACCAGCCACCTGAATACCACTTGTGGTACATCGCGTTGTCGGTGCCGCGGACGAACACATCAATTCGCCCGTTGGACCAGGAAACCGCTCCCGGATAAGAGGTCAATCCCCCGCCGAGGGACTCCCAGCCGGACCAGCCACCGGAGTACCACTTGTGGACCAGGTCACCCGCCGAACCGCGGGAGAACACGTCCAAACGTCCGGACGCCCACGACGACACAGCCGGAGCACTCGTCAGATATCCCCCGAGGGACTCCCAGGCGGACCAGCCGCCCGAATACCACTTGTGGACGAGCGTGTTGTCGGTGCCGACCGCGAACACGTCGATGCGGCCGTTGCCCCACGACACGGCAGCGGGCGCGGAGATGATGTTGCCGCCGAGCGATTCCCACCCTGACCAACCACCCGAGTACCACTTGTGGACCAGGTCGCCCGCCGGGCCGCGGGAGAACACGTCCAGCCTGCCCGCGGCCCACGAGGAGGCGGCGGGGGTGGCGGTCAGGTTGCCGCCCAGCGCCTCCCAGCCGAACCAGGCGGTCGCCGAGACGTCGCTCGGCGTCCCGTGGAACACGCCCATCGCGGAATCGGCCGTCAACTCCCCCTTACCGGGAGCGGACGAAGAGATTCCATTCGCCGTGGACAGGATTAAAAGAGCGGCACAAAGTACTGTTCCGAGTCTTCGCACGAACAACTCCCCCTTTTGAGTGCGCCACAAAGAAATGCGGAGCATCCAAAGTAGATGAGTGCCCTGACCCGGTCAATCGACCGTTTCGACGACCGATCCTGATACGTCCGCACGGAAAACTGAGCCGTTCGCGGTCAAATCGCGAATAGCGGCCAACGATTCCACGTCGAGCGAATCCGCCGCCGTGACGACGGCGGCGGCCTCAAGGCCCTCGGCACCGCTGGACACGGCCGCGGCGACGGCGGCCTGGAGGGCGGTCAGCTTCAGCGAGGGGAGCGCCACGGTGGCCGCGGCGTAGGTGCGCCCGTCGGTGTCCCGCACTGCCGCGCCCTCGGCGGCACCGGTGCGAGCGCGCACCGACCTGGCCAGCGTGATGATCTTCTGGTCTTCGGGGTCCAGGTCAGGCACGGTTGTCCTCGCGTTCCTTGTCCTCTAGCTGCTCCACGGTGGCCACGGGGCGGACCAGCACGGTCGTGATGCGCATTCGGCCGCGTTCGTCCTTGCCGCCCTCGGCACGCATCCGGAGACCCGCGATCTCGGCTTCGGTGCCGGGGAGCGGGACCCGGCCGAGGCGCTGGGCGAGCAGGCCGCCGACGGTCTCGACCTCGTGCTCGTCCAGTTCGGTGCCGAACAGGGCGTCGAGGTCGTCCACGGGGAGGCGGGCGCTGACCCGGACCGCGCCGTCCACCAGGTGCTCGATCGGGGGCCGGTCGTCGGTGTCGGACTCGTCGGTGATCTCGCCGACGATCTCCTCGATGATGTCCTCGATGGTCAGCAGGCCCGCCGTGCCGCCGTACTCGTCGATGACGATCACGATGTGGGTGCGGGAGAGCTGCATCTCGCGCAGCAGGTCGGCCAGCGGCTTCGAGTCCGGGATGAACGTGGCGGCCTTCATCAGCTCGCCGACGGTCGTGCCGTTCGCCTCGTCGGCGAACGTGACCCGCACCAGGTCCTTCAGGTTCACCACGCCGACGACGTCGTCCACGCTCTCGCCGATCACCGGCACGCGGGTGTAGCCGGTGCGCAGCGACAGCGCGAGCGCCTGCCGCAGCGACTTGGCCTGCTCGATCCACACGATCTCGGTGCGCGGCACCATGACCTCGCGGGCGATGGTGTCGCCCAGCTCGAACACCGAGTGGATCATCTCGCGCTCGCCCTCGTCCACGACCCCGCGCTCCTGGGCCATGTCGACCAGTTCGCGCAGCTCGACCTCGGACGAGAACGGGCCTTCGCGGAAGCCCTTGCCGGGGGTGATCGCGTTGCCGACCAGGATCAGCAGCCTGCTCAACGGCCCGAGCACGCGGCCGAGCACCCGGATCGGGGCGGCGGCGACCAGGCCGACGGCGTACGGGTGCTGGCGGCCGATGGTGCGCGGACCGACGCCGACGAGGACGTACGACACCACGAGCATCGACAGGCCCGCCGTCACGACGGCCAGCCACGGCGGCGACACCAGCCGCAGGCACACGACCGTGACCAGCACCGTCGCCGAAAGCTCGCACGCCAACCGGAGCAGGAGCAGCAAGTTCACGTGGCGGGGCCGGTCGGCCAGCACCTGGAGGAGCTGGCGGGCCCCCGTGCGGCCCTGGCGCTGGAGGCCTTCGACCCGTGCGCGGGACACCGTGCCCAGCGCCGCGTCGGCGGCGGCGAACAGGCCCGCCGCCAGCACCAGCACCACGGCCAGGAAGATCAAGCTCGCGGAACTCGTGGTCACCGGTTCGACCTCTACGCGTTGGGGTCGGAGGGTTCGGGGTGGTCCGAGTGCTCGAGGCCGACGGCGCCGAGCACCTTGGAGTCCGACGCCCGCTGCACGGCGAGCCGCTCCGCCTCGGCGGTCGCGGACCGGAAGTCCGCGAGGATCCGGTTCTGGAGCGTGAACATCTCGCGCTCCTCGGCGGGCTCGGCGTGGTCGTACCCGAGCAGGTGCAGCACGCCGTGCACGGTCAGCAGGTGCAGCTCGTCCAGCAGGCCGTGGCCCGCCTTCTTGGCCTGGTCCTTGGCGAAGGCGGGGCACAGGACGATGTCGCCCAGCAACGCCGGACCCAGCCCGGCCGCGTCGGGGCGGCGGGCCGAGTCCAGTTCGTCCATGGGGAACGCCATCACGTCCGTCGGACCGGGCAGGTCCATCCAGCGTTCGTGCAGGTCCGCCATCACGTCCAGCTCGACCAGCAGGACGGACAGCTCGGCCAGCGGGCTCACGCCCATCCGGTCGAGGGCGAACCGGGCGGCCGACACGATCGACGGCTCGTCGACCGGGACCCCGGACTCGTTGGCAATCTCGATGCTCACGGGCCTATCGTCCCCGGCGCTGCTCACCACGTCGCGCACCGGGTCCGGTCTGGCGCCCGTGCTGGTCCGTGTTGTCCTGCACGACCTGCCACTTCTCGTACGCGTCCACGATGTCGCCGACCAGCCGGTGCCGGACCACGTCGCCGCTGCTCAGGATCGAGAAGTTGACGTCGTCGACGCCCTCCAGGATCTCCCGCACGACCCGCAGACCGCTGCGCTGGCCACCGGGGAGGTCGACCTGGGTGATGTCACCCGTCACGACGATCTTGGAACCGAACCCGAGCCTGGTCAGGAACATCTTCATCTGCTCGGGCGTCGTGTTCTGCGCCTCGTCCAGGATGATGAACGCGTCATTCAGGGTGTTGTGCGTCAGCAGGTAGTCCTCGGTGACGTACAGGGAGTCCTGTGCCGCGACCTGGATGCACACCGTCTCCGTGCGGCCCGCGGGCTCGATGCTGTCGATGAACCGCATCGGGCGCCCGCCGCCGGTGGCCTGGTACCTCTCCCGCTTGCGCTTCAGCCGGAACGGCTCGACGCCCTCCGGCAGCCTGATGTCCAGGACGTACGCGTCATGGCGATAGCCGATCTCACGGCCCTTGGCCATGCCCGGCTTGCGTCCGTCGGCCGGACGGCAACGCCAGTAGGCGACGCCACCGAGCGAACGAACCAGTCCGACCACGTCGTCCCGCAGCCGTTCCGACGTCGTCGTGTACTGGACGCGGCAGGTGCGGCCCATCTGGGAGACCGGGCCGCCGTCGGAGTCGAGCAGGCCTTGGAGCAGGGCCAGACGCACGTCAGCGCTGTTCTGGAGGTAGAGCTCCGGCACGAACTTGGTGTTCGACCGCGTACCGCTGAGCCCCAGTTCGCGCATGACCGCGGTCACGGGGTTCGCGATCGTGATCACATCGCCGGGTTCCCTGATCCGCCGCAACGTGTAGTCGACCTGGTTCTTCCTCATCACCGCGATCTGCGGTTCGAGCGCCAGCTGAAGGGCGAAGGCAAGAGCGGGATCGGCGGTCGAGAACGACGGTGTCGTCGAACCCGTGAGACACCCGTCACCGAGCAGCAGACCGAGCGCGTACGCGTCCATCGGCACTTCGCGTTCCGGCAGGCACACCGGTGCGCTGATCAGCGGAAGCTCGTAGCGACGAGCATGGGCGGCGCGGAGGTTGCCGATCATCTCCTGCGTCTGGAGCACTCGCCACGGCTTGTTCCGGCGCCGGTCCGAAGCCGTCCGGACCGTCCAGAGGTGCTCCCCGCACGCAAGCGTCGACGAACCGTCCTGCGCCGTGACGCGGTAGACGTCCTTCTCGCCCTGGGGATAGACGCCCAGCACCGGGGTCGGCTCGCCGTTCGAGCCGATGACCAGGTCGCCGACCCGCAGCGATCCGATCGGGCGGTAGCCGTCCGGCGTCAGGACCGGGGTGAACACCGGCTGCGCGCGACCACGCATGTAGGCCAGCGGGGCGACCTCGATCGTGCCGGCCTGCATCAGTCGCGGGATCGACTCGGGGTCGACCATGTCGTGCAGCGCGTCGTACAGCGGCCGCAGGTACGGGTCGATCTTGTCGTTCAGCGTGCCCGGCAGGAAGCCCAGCCGTTCGCCCGCCTCGACCGCCGGTCGGGTGAGGATGATGCGGCTGACCGTCTTGGCCTGGAGCGCCTGCACGGCCTTCGCCATCGCCAGGTACGTCTTGCCGGTGCCCGCGGGGCCGATGCCGAACACGATCGTGTTGGCGTCGATCGCGTCGACGTAGTGCTTCTGGTTCAGCGTCTTCGGCCGGATCGTCCGCCCCTTGCGGGACACGATGTCGAGGCTGAACACCTCGGCGGGCGACTCCGTCGTGTTCGCCGACAGCATCGCGACCGTGCGGCGGACCGTGTCCGGGCCGACCTGCTGACCGCGGCTCGCGAGCTGGATCAGTTCGGAGAACACGCGCTCCGCGAAGCCGACCTCGGCGGGCTCGCCGGACAACGTGATCTCGTTGCCCCGCACGTGCACGTCGGCGTCCAGCAGGTCCTCGGCGAGGAGCAGGTTCTCGTCGCGCGACCCGAGCAGCGCGAGGACGGCCTCGTCCGGAACGGCGATCTTGGATTGGGCGTACGTCGAGGCCTGGCCGGCCGACGACGACTTTCTGGTCCCGTTGGCGGGGCTCGCGGCAATGGTCACCGGGCGCTCCTCCGGGAATCGGGCGGCTCCACCCGCTGCGGTACCCACCACGTGGTCTCGGGCCTGCTTCCTGCGCTTTCGCGCCAATCCTGGTAGGTCATCGTTGACATCGCCGATGTTAGTCGTCGGCACCGACAAAACGCATCGAATTGACGTCCCTCTCGCCTGAAGGCGGGAGGTTTCCCACCCTCACGGGCGAGTGCCCGCACGCCGACCGAACGGTCGGTCCGCGTGCCGCGCGTCGCGGTGGGCGCTGGGAAACGCGCTGGACAGACGGTGTGTACTGGACCACCGTGGACACCGATCTCACCTTGCGCGAACTCGCCTACGACGACCTGGCCGCCTGCTTGAAGCTGGCCTCCGACCGCGACTGGCCCGCGGAGGACCGCAAGTGGGGGCTCCTGCTCGACCAGGGCACCGGGTACGGCCTCTTCGACGACGCGGGCGCGCTGGTGGGCACCACCGTCGTCACCCGGTTCAGCGGTGAGCACGCGGCCCTCGGCATGGTGCTCGTCGCCACCAGCCACGGCGGCCGGGGCCTCGGCACGCGGTTGGTGCAACACGCGCTGGAGAACGCCGGTTGCCCCGTGGTCTCCCTGCACGCCACGGCGCAGGGCCGTCCGCTGTACGAGAAGCTGGGCTTCCGGAGCGTGGCCAGGCTGACCACGCACTTCGGTTCGTTCGCCACCGGCGAGCTGTCCGGCACGACCCGCGCCGCGCTGCGGGCCGACCTGCCCGCGATCGTCCTGGAGGACGCCGCGGTGTTCGGCGCGAACCGCGGTGAGCTGTGGAAGGACTACTTCCGCCTCACCGACCAGGTGCGCCTCGACGGCGCGGGCGGCTTCGCGGCGACGTGGCGGTCCGTCGACAGCCTCGTGGTCGGCCCGGTCGTGGCGGACACGGTCGACGAGGCCAAGGCGCTGATCGCCGACCTCGCCGTGGGCGCCGACGGCGACCTGCGGGTCGACACGTACCAGGACGAGCTGGGCTCCTGGCTGGAGCGGAAGGGCCTGGTGGAACGGTCGTCGGTCGACCTGATGGTCCTCGGCGCGGCTGACGTCCCCGGCGACCGCGCCCGCCTGCACGTGCCGCTCATGCAGGCCCTGGGCTAGCGGTGGCGGAGTTCGTGGTGGGGGTCCTGCAGATCGGGACCTCACCGGACGGCACGGCGGCGACGCTGGAACGGGTCCTGGGGCACGAGCGGGAGATCGCCGAGTCCGGGGCGGTGCTCGTGGTGCTGCCCGAGGCCCTCCTCGGCGGTTATCCGCGCGGCCGGGTCACCGGGTCGGGTTTCCCCGCCTACTCGGCCGCCGCCATCACCGTGCCCGGTCCCGAGGTCGACGCCCTGGCCGGTCTGTCCACGCGCACCGGGGCGAGCCTCGTCGTCGGCGTCGTCGAACGGGCGGGGTCGACGCTGTACTGCACGGCGCTGTTCCTCGATCCGGCGGAGGGCCTGGTCGGCACGCACCGCAAGCTGGTGCCGACGGCTCGGGAACGGCTGGTCTGGGGTCGCGGCGACGGGTCGACCATGCCCGTGGTGCCGACCGCGGCGGGCTTGGCGGGCGCGGCGATCTGCTGGGAGAACATGATGCCGCTGCTGCGCGCGGCTATGTACGCGAAGGGCGTCGAGCTCTGGTGCGCCCCGACCGTCGACGACCGCGAGGCGTGGCCGGCGTCGATGCGGCACGTCGCGGGCGAGGGCCGGTGCTTCGTGCTGAGCGCCTGCCAGTACGAGCCGCCGTCCGAGCACGACGACCCGTTCCTCGGCGGCAGCGTGATCGTGGGACCGCTCGGGGACGTGCTGGCGGGCCCGCTGCGCGGTGCGGCGGGCCTGCTGACCGCGACGATCGACCCGGCCGACCTCGTGGCGGCCAGGTGCGACCTGGACGTGTCCGGCCACTACTCGCGGCCCGACGTGTTCACGCTCTCGGTCGACGAGACCGCGCGGGTCGGCGTGACCTTCCGCGCCGACTAGGCGAGGGCGCCGAGGGGCTTGCCGCCGAGCAGGTGCAGGTGGGCGTGGAAGACGGTTTGGCCCGCGTCCGCGCCGGTGTTGAACAGCAGTCGGAAACCGCTGTCGGCGATCCCCTCGGCGACGGCCACCTCGCCCGCGGCGACGAACAGGTCCGTCAGCTCGCCGGGCGCGCGCTCGGCGAGCGCCACCGCGTGCGGCTCGTGCAGCTTCGGCACGAGTACGACGTGGACGGGCGCTTGGGGCGCGATGTCGCGGAACGCGAGGATGGTCTTGGTCTCGTGCACGACGGTCGCGGGGATCTCCCCGGCGACGATGCGGCAGAACAGGCAGTCGTCCGACATGCGGCCGAGATTACTGGCCCGCCAGGCGGAGCGCGGCTTCACGACACGCCTTCCACGCCCCGGTGCGCACGTCGACCAGGTCCATGTGCCCGACGCCCGCGAGCCGGACGAACTCGCACCCGGACGCGGTGCTGAACGCCTCGGACTGGCTGACCGGCACGTCCACGTCGGCGTCGCCGTGCACGCAGACCACCGGGACGCCGATCGGCAGCATCTCGATCGGTGACGCGTCGGCGTAGTCGGGGTCCGGGCCGAGCAGGAACGCCGACCGGGGGTGTGCGGCGAGGTCCAGCACGCCGGCCTGTGACACGGCCCCGGTCACGCGGTCGTGCCGAGCGGCGGCCCACACGGCCAGGTGGCCGCCCGCGGAGTGCCCCAGCGTGACGACCCGGCCGAGGTCCAGGCGGGGGTCGTCCAGGGCGTCGATGGCGGCCAGGACGTCGGCCCCGGTGGTCGGCCAGCCGCCCCCGCCGCCGAGCCTTCGGTACTCGACGTTGTAGGCCGCGACGCCGTGCGACACCAGGTCTTCGGCGAGCGGACGACCGAGATCCAGGTCGTACTGCTGCATCCAGAAACCGCCGTGGATCACGACGACGACCGGGACGGAAGACGCGTCCGCGGGAACGGTGAGTTCGGCGAACTGGCTCGGGTGCTCCCCGTAGGCGATGCGGTCCATGGGCTGGATCCTGCCCCAGCGCACGCGACCGGACCCCGCCGATGGGGGTCGAAGGCCACGCGAAAAGGTGCCGCGCCGCAGGGGGACCTGGGGGTCGTCCCGCTGCGGCGCGGCGACGCCGGACCGAGGGGGGAGGTGTCCGGCGAGTTATGGTCTGAAGAGGCCAAAGCCGTTCGCCCCCTCAGGTGATCAGGGTAACTCCTTTGCGCACTAGTTCGCTAGGAGTAAGCAAAAAGGCCTGAAATGTTCACTCCCAGCGACTGGTTAGTACACCCAGTGCACCCAAGGCAACCGCCGCGGCCGTTGAAGCACGCAACACGGTGGGACCCAGTCGCACAGCGTGAGCACCTGCCTCGGTGAGCGTGACCAACTCCTGGTCCGTGATCCCGCCTTCGGGACCGACTACCAGGAGCACGTCCCCGTCCTTCGGCAGTTCGACCGACCCCAGTGCGGTGGTGGCCGACTCGTGCAGCACCAGGGTCAGCGCCGAGGACGACACCAGCCGGGCCAACCCCGCCGTGCTCACCGGCTCGGCAACCGCCGGGACGCGGGCACGACGGGCCTGCTTGGCGGCTTCGCGGGCGGTGCTGCGCCAGCGGGCGAGGGCCTTCGCGCCGCGCGGACCCTCTTCCCACTTCGTCACGCACCGGGCGGCGCGCCACGGCACCACGTCGTCGACGCCCGCCTCGGTGGCGAGTTCCACGGCCAGCTCACCGCGGTCGCCCTTCACCAGCGCCTGCGCCAGCACGACCCGCGGCGACGGGTCGGGAACGGTCCAGCGCTCGACCACGGTCAGCCGCAGCGCGTCCTTGTCCAGCACCTCGTCGACCACGCAGCGAACCTGGTCGCCGGAGCCGTCGGAGAGCACCAGCTCCTCGCCCGCGCGCAGCCGTCGCACGGTGGCCGCGTGCCTGCCCTCCGGGCCGTCGAGCAGTCCGCGGTCGCCCTTGGGCAACTCGTCGACCAGGAAGACCGGCAGCGTCACCGGTTGCCGCGGCCGGAGCGCAGGCGGGAGAACAACCCGCCGCCGCTCTTGCCGTTGTGCGCCAACGTGGGCTCTTCCTCGCCCCGCTCGGTGGCCAGTTCGCGCAGCAGTTCGGTCTGCCGGGCGTCGAGCTTGGTCGGGACGACGACCTCCAGGTGCACGTGCAGGTCGCCCCGCCCGTCCACCCGGCCGTTGGACCGCAGCCGCGGCATGCCCCGACCGGTCAGCAGCAGCTCCGTGTTCGGCTGGGTGCCGGGCTCGATGTCCAGCTCCTCCTCGCCGTCCAGGGTCTGGAGCGGCAGCACGGCGCCGAGCGCCGCGGCCGTCATCGGGATCCGCACCACGCAGTGCAGTTCGGCGCCGTCGCGCTCGAACACGTCGTGCTGCTGCTCCTCGATCTCCACGTACAGGTCACCGGCGGGGCCGCCGCCGGAGCCGACCTCGCCCTGGCCCGCGAGGCGAACGCGCATGCCCTCGGCGACACCGGGCGGGATCTGGACGTTGATGGTCCGGCGCGAGCGCACCCGGCCGTCGCCGCCGCACTGGCCGCACGGGTCCGGGATGACCTCGCCGAAGCCGCGGCACACCGGGCACGGGCGGGCCGTGACGACCTGGCCGAGGAACGAGCGCTGCACGGACTGGACCTCGCCGCGGCCACCGCAGGTGTCGCAGGTGATCGGCGAGGTGCCGTCGGCGCAGCCGCCGCCGTGGCAGCGGTCGCACAGGACGGCGGTGTCGACGGTCAGCTCGCGGTTCGTGCCCGCCGCGCACTCCTCCAGCGTCATGTCGAGCCGGATCAGCGCGTCCGAGCCCGGTTGCACGCGGCTGCGCGGTCCACGTCCGCCGCCGGCGCCGCTGTTGGCGCCGAAGAACGCGTCCATGATGTCGCCGAGGCCGAACCCGGAGAACGGGTCGCCGCCCATGCCCCCGCCACCGCCGCGGCCGCCCGACTCCAGCGGATCGCCGCCCAGGTCGACGACCTGGCGCTTCTTCGGGTCCGACAGGACCTCGTAGGCGGCGGTCACCTCCTTGAACTGCGCTTCCGCGTCCGGGTTCACGTCCGGGTGCAGTTGCCTCGCGAGCTTGCGGTAGGCGCGCTTGATCTCCTCCGGGGTCGCGTTCTTCCCGACCCCGAGCGTGCCGTAGTAATCCCTCGCCACCGTGTAGTCCTCCTGCGGGCGCGATGCGCGCTCGCTTGCGTCTGTTTCCGTGCTCGCGTACCGAAACGTCGAACGTGACTGCGTTCTCCGCGTATTCCGCGCCCCTCAGCGCGCGGTCAGGATCTCCCCGACGTAGTTGGCGACCGCACGAACGGCCGCCATGGTCCCCGGGTAGTCCATGCGGGTCGGGCCCACGACCCCCATGCCCCCCAGCAGGTTGTCATGACTGCCGTAGCCGATGGACACCACCGAGGTGCTGCGCATCTCGGCGGCTTCGTTCTCCTCGCCGATGCGCACCAGGATCGTTCCCGGATCACGCGCGGCGGCGAGCAGCTTGAGCACCACGACCTGCTCCTCCAACGCCTCCAGCACCTGCCGGAGCGAGCCGGGGAAGTCTGCCACGTTGCGGGTGAGGTTCGCGGTGCCGCCCAGCACCAGGCGCTCCTCGGGGTGTTCGACGAGCGACTCGATGAGCACGGTGCTGATGCGGATCATCACGGCGCGCAGGTCGCCGGGCGACTGGTCGGGCAGTTCGGCGACCTTCGCGGACGCCTCGGCCAGCCTGCGGCCGACCATGGCGGCGTTCAGCATCGCCCGCAGCCGGGCCACGTTGTCCTCGGTGATCACGTCGCCGAGGTCGACGGACCGCTGGTCGACGCGGCCGGTGTCGGTGATCAGCACGAGCATCAGCCGCGCGGGCGTGATGCGGAGGACTTCGAGGTGCCGCACGTTGGACCCGCTGAGCACCGGGTACTGGATGACGGCGACCTGGCGGGTGAGCTGGGCCAGCAGCCGGACGCTGCGGCGCAGCACGTCGTCCAGGTCGAGCGCGTCCTCCAGGAAGCTGTGGATGGCCTTGCGCTCGGCGGTCGAGAGCGGCTTGATGTCCGCCAGCCGGTCGACGAACAGCCGGTAGCCCTTGTCCGTGGGCACCCGACCGGCGCTGGTGTGCGGCTGGGTGATGTAGCCGTCCTCCTCCAGCGAGGCCATGTCGTTGCGCACGGTGGCGCTGGACACCCCGAGGTTGTGCCGTTCCACCAGGGCCTTCGAGCCCACGGGTTCCTGGTTGGAGACGTAGTCGGCGACGATCGCGCGCAGCACCTCGAATCGGCGTTCATCCGCGTTCACGACGAGTCACCTCCATTGTTGAGTGCGCCCGGGTCAAGTTTTACCCAAATCGATTCTATGGAGCCGGGACGCTTGGCTGTGCACCGATCCGGACTCATGTGAGCCGGTGCACGACGGCGTCGGCGAGCAGCCGGCCCCGATCGGTCAGGACGCAGCGGCCTTCGGCGAGCGCGTCCGGCTCCAGGAGACCGTCGTCCACGGCGAGCTTCGCCTCGGCCTGGCCGTCGACGTCCAGCACGTCCAGCGGCAGGCCGTCGCGCAGGCGCAGCTCCAGCAGGACGCGTTCGACGCGGCGGTCGTCGGCGGTCAGCAGCTCACGTCCGGCGGCGGGCGACTGGCCCGCGCCGAGGACGTCGGCGTAGCGGGCGGGATGCTTGACGTTCCACCAGCGCAGGCCGCCGACGTGGCTGTGCGCGCCCGGTCCGGCGCCCCACCAGTCGTGGCCGCGCCAGTAGAGGAGGTTGTGCGCGCACTGCGCCGCGGCGTCGGTCGCCCAGTTGGACACCTCGTACCAGGACATCCCCTGCGCGCTCATGGCCGCGTCGATCTGCTCGTACTTGTCGGCCAGCACGTCGTCGTCGGGCATCGGCAGGACGCCTCGGCTGACCTTGCGGGACAGCGCCGTGCCCTCCTCGACGATCAGCGCGTACGCGCTCACGTGGTCCACGCCCGCCGAGTGGACGGCGTCGAGCGAGCCCTTGAGGTCGTCGGTCGTCTCACCGGGCGTGCCGTAGATGAGGTCGAGGTTCACGTGCTCGAACCCGGCGGCGCGGGCCTCGCGAGCGGCGTCGACCGGCCTGCCCGGCGTGTGCTTGCGGTCGAGCGTGGCGAGCACGTGGCGGGCGGCGGACTGCATGCCCAGCGACACCCTGGTGTAACCAGCGTCACGGATGCCGGCGAAGAACTCGGCCGACGTGGACTCCGGGTTGGACTCGGTGGTCACCTCCGCGCCCGGCGCGAGGCCGAACGAGGACCGCACGGCGGCGAGCACGTCGGACAGCCCGTCCGCGCCCAGCAGTGACGGTGTGCCACCGCCGACGAACACGGTGTCAGCGCGGGGCGGGGTGCCGAGGACCGACGCGGCCAGGTCCAACTCCCGGCGCAGGCCCTACAGCCACGACTGCGGGGAGGCGGAAGTGCCCAGCTCACCGGCGGTGTAGGTGTTGAAGTCGCAGTAGCCGCAGCGGGTAGCGCAGAACGGGACGTGGACGTAGACGCCGAACGGACGACTGCCGAGCCCGGCCAACGCCGACGGCGGCAGCGAGCCGTCGGCGGGTGCGGGATCACCAGCGGGAAGAGCGGAGGGCATGAGGTCCAGTCTCCCACTTAACACAGGTTCGAACGCCGTCCCAGCATGCGGTTGGCTGTGGACCACGGGGTGGACAGGTGGCACTCTCAAGCCATGACCTCGACCGGAGTCCGCCTGGTGGTACGCCGCCACGTCGACTTCCGTCGTGTCTCCAGCGCGTTGTGCCGTTCGTCGGCATAGCCAGCGCCTGCTATTGATCTGTTCCCGCCGGCGCCGGGTGCGCTGACGAGACCTCCCACCACGCTCCACCGGGACTCGGCTGCGCGCGCCCAGCGCCCCGAAACCCCGGAGGACGACGATGGTCCCCCCGACTACGACGTCTCAACGCGGCACCAAGCAACGCCGTGGTGAGGGGCAGTGGGCGCTCGGCTACCGCGAACCGCTCAACCCCAACGAGCGCAGCAAGAAGGACGACAACCCGCTCAACGTCCGCACGCGGATCGAGAACATCTACGCGCACGGAGGGTTCGCGTCCATCGACCCGGCCGACCTGCGCGGCCGTTTCCGCTGGTACGGGCTCTACACCCAGCGCAAGCCCGGCATCGACGGCGGCCGCACGGCCACGTTGGAGCCGGAGGAGCTGGACGACGAGTTCTTCATGCTCCGGGTGCGCTCCGACGGCGGTCGGCTGACCACCGAGCAGCTGCGGGTGCTGGGCGAGGTGTCGCAGACCTACGCGCGCGACACCGCCGACATCACCGACCGGCAGAACATCCAGTACCACTGGATCCGGATCGAGGACGTCCCCGCGATCTGGGAGAAGCTGGAGGCCGTCGGGCTGACCACGATGGAGGCCTGCGGCGACAGCCCCCGCGTGGTGCTCGGCTCGCCGGTAGCGGGCATCGCCGTGGACGAGGTCGTCGACGGCAGCCCGGCGATCGACGTGATCCTGGAGCGCTACATCGGCGACCCGGCGTACTCGAACCTGCCGCGCAAGTTCAAGACCGCCATCTCCGGGCTGCCGGACGTGGCGCACGAGATCCACGACATCGCGTTCGTCGGCGTCGAGCACCCCGAGCACGGCCCCGGCTTCGACCTGTGGGTCGGCGGCGGCCTGTCCACCAACCCGATGATCGGCAAGCGGCTCGGCGCGTGGGTGCCCCGCGACGAGGTGCCGGACGTCTGGGCGGGCGTGATCAGTGTGTTCCGCGACTACGGCTACCGGCGTCTGCGGCACCGCGCGCGGATCAAGTTCCTCGTGGCGGACTGGGGGCCGGAGAAGTTCCGCGAGGTCCTCGAAACCGAGTACCTCAAGCGGACGCTGGTCGACGGCCCCGCGCCGGAGGTGCCCGCGCAGCCGCGCGACCACATCGGCGTGCACAAGCAGAAGGACGGCCTGTTCTACGTCGGCGCGGCGCCGATCGCGGGCCGCGTGTCCGGGTCCACGCTCGTCGAGGTCTCCAAGGCCGTCGAACGCGCGGGCTCCGGCCGGGTGCGCCTGACGCCGCAGCAGAAGCTCGTCGTGCTGGACGTGGCCGAGGCGGAAGTGCCCGCCCTGCAAGGGGACCTGGCGAAGCTGGGGCTCCAGACCGAGCCCTCGCCGTGGCGACGCGGCGTGATGGCGTGCACCGGCATCGAGTTCTGCAAGCTCGCCATCGTGGAGACCAAGGCCCGCGCGGTCGACCTGGTCAGCACGCTGGAGAAGAAGCTGGCGGACATCGTCGGCGACATCGACGCGCCGGTCAGCATCCACATCAACGGCTGCCCCAACTCGTGCGCCCGCATCCAGACGGCCGACATCGGGCTCAAGGGCCAGATCGTCACCGACGCGGACGGCTACCAGGTCGAGGGCTTCCAGGTGCACCTCGGCGGCGGGCTCGGGCTGGACGCGGGCTTCGGCCGCAAGGTGCGCGGGCACAAGGTGACCGCCGCCGAGCTGTCCGACTACGTCGAGCGGGTCGTGCGGGCGTACGTGGCGCAGCGCACCAAGGGCGAGCGGTTCGCCCAGTGGGTCCTGCGCGCCGAAGAGGGTGACCTGAAGTGAGCGCGACCGAACGTGCGACGCCGTTCTACTGCCCCTATTGCGGTGACGAGGACCTTCGTCCCGAGGAGGAGCCCCACGCGGCCTGGCTCTGCACCGGGTGCCGCCGTGTTTTCACCGTCAAGTTCGTTGGACTGCATGTTCCTCAGGAGGTGAAGCGATGACCACGACCACCCGTACCGAGGAGTTGAGGGTGATCGCGGAGGCCGCGTCGGTCGAACTGGCCGACGCCACCGCCGCGGAGGCGCTGGAGTGGACCGCGCGGACGTTCGGCGAGAGCTGGATCGTCGCCTCCAACATGCAGGACGCCGTGCTGATCGACCTCGCCGTGAAGGCGAAGCCGGACATCGACGTCCTGTTCCTGGAGACCGGCTACCACTTCGCCGAGACCATCGGCACCCGTGACGCGGTGGACCTGGTCTACCCGGACGTGCACATCGTCAACGCCGCCGCCGAGCAGTCCGTCGCCGACCAGGAGGCCGAGTTCGGCCTGCTGAACAAGACCGATCCCGGCCGGTGCTGCGCGCTGCGCAAGGTCGTGCCGTTGCAGCGCACCCTGGCCCAGTACGACGCGTGG
>DATMCA010000590.1:0-3084 GCA_035559015.1 Umezawaea sp.
GCCTGCTGTTCGGGTACGTCGGCATGTTCCTGTACGAGACGGACACGCCGCTGGCCGAGCGGCGGGCCGCCGCCCTGTCGCTGGACTCGACGCTGCTGGCGGAACTGCTCGGGTCGGAGGCGATCCGCGAGCTGCTCGACCCGGAGGTGGTCGAGGAGGTCGAGCGCAGCCTCCAGCGGCTCACCGAGGACCGGCGGGCGCGGCACGCGGAGGACGCGGCGGACCTGCTGCGGTTCCTCGGCGACCTGTCCGAGGCCGAGGGCCTGGAGCGCGGGATCCAGCCGTCGTGGTTCGCGGAGCTCGTCGAGCAGCGGCGGGCGTTGCGGATCAGGATCGCGGGCGAGGAGCGCGTGATCGCGATCGAGGACGCGGGCCGCTACCGGGACGCGTTGGGGGCGGCGCTGCCGGTCGGGGTGCCGGAGGTGTTCACCGAGCCGGTGGCCGATCCGGTCGGCGACCTGATGAGCCGGTACGCCCGCACGCACGGGCCGTTCCCGGCGACGGAGGCCGCCGAGCGGTTCGGGCTCGGGATCGCGGTGGTGACGGGTGTGCTGGAGCGCATGTCCGGCACCGGGCGGCTGGTGCGCGGTGAGCTGCGGCCCGGCGGCACGCACACCGAGTACTGCGACGCGGAGGTGCTGCGGCGGCTGCGGCGGGCCTCGCTGGCCCGGTTGCGGGCCGAGGTCGAGCCGGTCGAACCCGCGGCGCTGGGCCGGTTCCTGCCGAGCTGGCACGGTGTCGGCCGACGGCTGCGGTCGGCTCCGTCGGTGGACGACGTGCTGTCGGTCGTGGAGCAGTTGGCGGGTGCGCCGCTGCCCGCGAGCGCGCTGGAGTCGTTGGTGCTGCCCGCGCGACTGCCCGGCTACTCCCCCGCGATGCTGGACGAGCTGACCGCGTCGGGCGAGGTGACGTGGACCGGCTGCGGTTCGCTGGCGGGCGGCGACGGCTGGATCGCCCTGGCGCCGACGGACGTGGCCGACCTGCTGCTGCCCGACCTGGTGCCGGAGTCCGCGCCGGAGTCACCGCTGCACCTGGCGGTCGTAGAGGCGTTGGCGGGTGGGGCGCTGTTCTTCCGGCAACTGGTCGACCGGGTGTCGTTGCAGGGGCCGACGACGGATTCCGACGTGGTCGGCGCGCTGTGGGACCTGGTGTGGGCCGGGCTGGTCACCAACGACACGCTGGCGCCGCTGCGGTCGCTGGTGTCCGGCAAGAGCGCGGCGCACAAGTCCAGACGGGCGGCTCCGCGCGGCCGGTACGCCCGCATGCGCGCCGGGCGGCCGGACATGCCGAGCCGGACCGGGCCGCCGACGGTCGCGGGCCGGTGGTCGCTGGCGATCGTGCCCGCGACCGATCCGACCCGTCGGGCGCACGCGAGAGCCGAGGCGTTCCTGGAGCGGCACGGCGTGCTGACCAGGGGTGCGCTCGACACCGAGCGGGTGACCGGTGGCTTCAGCGGTGTGTACAAGGTGCTGCGGGCGATGGAGGAGTCCGGGCAGGTCGTGCGCGGGTACGTCGTCGAAGGCCTCGGCGCGGCCCAGTTCGCGGCGCGTGGCGCGGTCGACCGCCTGCGCGCGCTGTCGAGACCGCCCGGTCAGGACCACCTCGGCACACCGGAGGCCGTGGTGCTGGCCGCGTCTGACCCCGCCCAGCCGTACGGCGCCGCGCTGGACTGGCCCGCGCCGGTCGGCGACGGCAAGCACCGGCCTGCCCGCAAGGCCGGGGCGCTGACCGTGCTGGTCGACGGGGTGGCCGTGCTCTACGTCGAGCGCGGTGGTCGGTCGCTGCTGTCGTTCACCGAGGACGAGGAGCCGCTGCGGGCCGCCGCCGGGTCGTTGAGCCGGGCGGTGCGCGACGGCTGGCTGGGCCAACTCGCCGTGCAGCGCACCGACGGCGAAAACGCGCTGGGCACTCGCCTGGCGGGAGTCCTCCAGGAGGCGGGTTTCCGTGCGACACCGAAGGGGTTGAGGCTGCGGGCATGAGCTGAGGAGCCCGGTCGATCTGGGAGACTGGGGCATGGGCAGAAGGCGTTCGGTGGTGATGGCGGCCGTGACCGTCGCGTTCACCGTGTCCGGTGTCCTCGCCGCGAGTTCGGGGTGGGTCAACGTCGCCCACTGGGGCTCGTGCGAGTTCGACCTGTGCGGCACCGTCGTCAACGACCTCGAAATCCCCGTGGACGTGGCGCTCTCGTGGTGCGAGTGGGCTCCCTGCGAAACGGAACCCCTCCGGACCGTTCCGGCCAGGAGCAGCAGCGACTCCTCGGGCAAGATCGACATCGACGCGTTCCGCGTGCCGGACGGCCTGCGCTACCAGGTCGTCTTCACCCACGCCTTCGGCCGGGAAACCACCTGGCTCGACCCCGGTTGGCACAAGATCAGCACCGACACGGTCGCCCACATCACCGCGCACCGAATCGGACCGGTGATCAGCCGAGCCCAGTAGCCGACCGACAGCAGCCGACCGACACCGCAGCCAGCCTGGCGTTGCGGGCGGGCTGCCGCTGTCGGATGGGCCGGCGCTGCGGACGGGCCAGTGCTGTCGATCAGGCTGGCGTTGCGAACGGGCTGGCGTTGTCCGTCAGAGCGACGTTGCGGACGGGCTAGCGCCTGCTGGTCAGGCTCGCGCTGCGGAAGGGCCAGCAGCGAGCGCTGTCGGTCTGGCCGGCGTTGCGGGTGACCCGACGCCGCAGCCGGCTCGGTGTCGTGGCTGATCCGGTCTCGTGGTCGGCTTGCCGTTGTCGGCGCCCCGGCGAGCCGACCTCGTCCCGCATCGACACCGTGTCTTGCTGTCCTGTTCGGGCGGGCGCGGGTCGGGTCTCGTCCGGGCGACCGTGGAGCTACTCAGGTGAACAGGGTGCTGTAGGCGCTCAGGGCGGGTTGGCCGCCGAGGTGGGCGTAGAGGACCTTCGAGTCGCGGGGGATTTCGGCGGTCGACACGAGTTCGATCAGGCCTGCCAGGGATTTGCCCTCGTACACCGGGTCGGTGATCATGCCTTCCAGGGAGGCGCCGAGGCGCATGGCGTCCAGTGTGGACTTTCCCGGCACGCCGTAGACGCCCTCGTGGAAGCGTTCGTCCAGCAGCACGTCC
>DATMCA010000591.1:0-6098 GCA_035559015.1 Umezawaea sp.
GGACGCGCCTCCTCGGCGTGATCTGGTGCTGCCCTGCTAGGCGGCGCCGTTGGCGACCGTCTCGGCCGGGCTGTCGGCGATCGCGGTGCCGCGGCGCTTGGACACCACGACGGCCGCCACGATGATCGCCACCGCGACGAACGCGATCGACAGGCGGATGCCCGTGGACGCGTCGGCGCCGATGGAGAACGTGATGATGGCGGGCGCGATGAGCACCGACACCAGGTTCATCACCTTGATCAGCGGGTTGATGGCCGGGCCCGCGGTGTCCTTGAACGGGTCGCCGACCGTGTCGCCGATGACCGTCGCGGCGTGGGCGTCGGAGCCCTTGCCACCGTGGTTGCCGTCCTCGACCAGCTTCTTCGCGTTGTCCCAGGCACCACCGGAGTTGGCCAGGAACACCGCCATCAGCGTGCCGGTCGCGATCGCACCGGCCAGGTAGCCCGCCAGCGGGCCGACGCCGAGGCCGAAGCCCACCGCGACCGGGGCCAGCACGGCCAGCAGGCCGGGGGTGGCCAGCTCGCGCAGCGAGTCCTTGGTGCAGATGTCGACGACCTTGCCGTACTCCGGCTTCACCGAGTAGTCCATGATGCCCGGGTTCTCGCGGAACTGGCGGCGCACCTCGAACACGATGGCGCCCGCGGCCCTGGTCACGGCGTTGACCGCGAGACCGGAGAACATGAACACCACGGCCGAGCCGATGATCAGACCAACCAGGACGTTCGGCGTGAACGCGACGAAGTCCGCGTTGTCGAACGTCGAGCCGACCTTGGCCAGCGACTGCGTGATGGCGTCCTTGTAGGAGCCGAACAGCGCCGTCGCCGCGAGCACGGCGGTGGCGATCGCGATGCCCTTGGTGATGGCCTTGGTGGTGTTGCCCACCGCGTCCAGCTCGGTGAGGATCTGCGCGGCCTCGCCGTCGACGTCGCCCGACATCTCGGCGATGCCCTGCGCGTTGTCGCTGACCGGGCCGAACGTGTCCATGGCGACGATGACGCCGACCGTGGTGAGCAGGCCGCAACCGGCCAGCGCCACCGCGAACAGCGCCACGATGACCGAACCGGACAGCAGGAACGCGCCGTACACGGCCGCGCCGATCACCAGTGCGGTGTAGACGGCGGACTCGAAACCGACCGAGATGCCCGAGAGGATCACCGTCGCGGCGCCGGTCAGCGACGTGCGGCCGACCTCCTTGACGGGCTTGTGCTCGGTGCCGGTGTAGTAGCCGGTCAGCCAGAGGATGACGCCGGCGAGCACGATGCCGATGATCACCGCGATGGCCGCGATCAGCGCCGGGTTGCCGCTGGTGCCCTTGATGTCGTCCGACACGCCGTCCAGGCTCGCGAACGAGCTGGGCAGGTAGATGAACGCCGCCACGGTGCACAGCACCGCGGAGATGACCGCGGAGATGTAGAACGCCCGGTTGATGGCCGACAGGCCGTTCTCGCCCGGCCGCGCCTTGGTGGTGTACACGCCGATGACGGCGGTGATGACACCGATCGCGGGGACGATCAACGGGAACAGCAGGCCCTGCGCGCCGAACGCGGCGGTGCCGAGGATCAGCGACGCGACGAGCATCACGGCGTAGGACTCGAAGAGGTCCGCTGCCATGCCCGCGCAGTCACCCACGTTGTCGCCGACGTTGTCGGCGATCGTCGCGGCGTTGCGCGGGTCGTCCTCGGGGATGCCCTGCTCCACCTTGCCGACCAGGTCGGCGCCGACGTCGGCGGCCTTGGTGAAGATGCCGCCGCCGACCCGCATGAACATCGCGAGCAGCGCGGCGCCGAAGCCGAAGCCCTCCAGGACCTTCGGGGCCTGACCGGCGTAGACCAGCACGACGACGGCCGCACCGAACAGGCCGAGGCCGACGGTCATCATGCCGACGACGCCACCGGTGCGGAACGCGATCCGGGTCGCCTTCTCCCGTCCGCCCTCCTCCTTCGACGCGGCGGCGACGCGCACGTTCGCGCGGGTCGACAGCCACATGCCGAGGTAGCCGATGCTGGCGGAGAACACGGCGCCGAAGATGAAGAACAGCGACCTGCCGATGCGCTCGTTCAGGTCGTCGGCGGGTAGCGCGAACAGCAGGACGAAAACGATCACCACGAAGGGTGCGAGCGTGCGGAACTGCCTGTTGAGGTAAGCCGCTGCGCCCTCTTGGACCGCCTTGGCGATTTCCTGCATCTTGGGGGTGCCCTGGCCCGCGGCCAGCACCTCCCTGAGCAGTACGTAGCCGACGGCAAGGGCTGCCAGGGCGACCACGGCGATCACGGCGACAACGCCGCGATCACCTCCGGAGAGTTCAAGGCCCTCCGCGAGGAATTGCCGGGACATCCGTCCTCCTGGTGAGTGTTTGCCCAACAGGGGACCGCATCTCGTCGCGCCACCGAACCGGCCAACCGTGCGTCAGCCCCGACACCACGTGATGCATCCCTCATTGGATGCGATTCGGCGGAGTCTATTCATAGGCCGCAAGCCTGCAACGATACGTCCCGTACCGTGCACACACCGTTATCTACGCAGGAAGCGGCCCGCGGTGGTTCGACGGTGTCAGAACTGTCGGTGCCGTGTGCGAAGCTGCCGACCGTGGCCGACCAGGGACGCCGACTGCTGGAGAGGGTGCTCGCCGGAGTGCCCAGCGGGGAATCGCCGCTCACGCACGTCACCGATATGCCACGTCGCGCCGCCCAGTTGGCGCAGTGGCCGTCGTGGGCCGCCGAGCCGGTGATCGACTCCGTGCGCTCATCAGGGGTCGATCAGCCGTGGCGGCACCAGGTCCAGGCCGCCGACCTCGCCTGGTCGGGGCGCAACGTCGTGCTGTCGACGGGCACGGCGTCCGGCAAGTCGCTGGCCTACCAGCTGCCGGTGCTGACGGCGTTGAGCACCGACCCGCGGGCGACGGCCCTCTACCTGGCGCCCACCAAGGCCCTGGGGGCCGACCAGCTGCGGTCCGTCGAGGCGCTGGCCGTGCCGGGCGTGCACGCGTCGTCGTTCGACGGCGACACCCCGATGGCCGAACGCGACTGGGTCCGGGCCTACGCCAACTGGGTGTTCACGAACCCGGACATGCTGCACCGGGGGATCCTGCCGAACCACACGCGGTGGATCAGGCTGCTCAAGCGACTCAGGTACGTCGTGGTCGACGAGTGCCACGCGTACCGCGGTGTGTTCGGCTCGCACGTCGCGCTGCTGCTGCGCAGGCTCCGCCGCGTCGCCCGCAAGTACGGGGCGGACCCGGTGTTCGTGCTGGCCTCGGCGACGGTGACGAACCCCGCCGTCTCCGCCGGCCGACTGCTCGGCGCCGAGTGCGCCGCCGTGACGGAGGACGGGTCGCCGCGCGCGTCGCGCACGGTCGCGCTGTGGGAACCGCCGCTGTTGGAGGACTTCGGGGGCGAGAACGGCGCTCCCGTCCGCCGCTCGGCGGGCGCCGAGACGTCGCGCATCCTGGCCGACCTGGTCGTGGAGGGCGCGCGGTCGCTGGCGTTCGTGCGTTCCCGCATCGGCGCGGAGCTGACGGCGATGGGCGCCCAGCGCCTGCTGTCCGAAGTGGACGGTTCGCTGCCGGGCCGGGTCGCCGCCTACCGCGCGGGTTACCTTCCGGAGGAGCGGCGAGCGCTGGAACGGGCGCTGAGCAGCGGCGAACTGCTGGGGGTGGCGACGACGAACGCTCTGGAACTCGGCGTCGACATCGCGGGCCTGGACGCCGTCGTGGTGGCCGGGTTCCCCGGCACGCTCGCGTCGTTCTGGCAGCAGGCGGGCCGCGCGGGCCGCTCCGGCGACAGCGCCCTGGTCGTCTTCGTCGCCCGCGACGACCCGTTGGACACCTACCTCGTGCACAACCCGCCCGCGGTGTTCGACCGGCCGATTGAGGCGACCGTGCTCGACCCCGCGAACCCGTACGTGCTGGCCCCGCACCTGGCGTGCGCGGCGTCGGAGTTACCCCTGACCCCGGACGGCCTGGCGGACTTCGGCGGCGACGCGGCCCTGCCCGTGCTGGCCGACCTGGTGCGGCGCAAGCTGCTGCGCCGCAGGCCGAACGGCTGGTACTGGGCGTCGCACGACCGCCCGCACGCGAACGTCGACATCCGCGGCTCCGGTGGCGAGCAGGTCGTCGTCGTGGAGGCCGATTCGGGCCGGATGCTCGGCACCGTCGACCCGGGAGCCGCGCACCGCTCGGTCCACCAGGGCGCCGTCTACCTGCACCAGGGCGAGTCGTACGTCGTCGACGACCTGGACTTGGAGCAGGGCTTGGCACTCGTGCACGCCGCCCGCCCGGAGTGGTCGACGATGGCCCGCGAAACCGTCGACATCACCGTCGTCAGCACGCTGGAGCGGCGGGACTACGAGGGCGTCTCGGTGTGCCTCGGCGAGGTCGAGGTGACGTCGCAGGTCGTCGGCTACCTGCGCCGACTGCCGTCCGGCCAGGTGATCGACCAGGTGCCGCTCGACCTGCCCGAGCAGGTGCTGCTCACCAGGGCCGTCTGGTACACGGTGTCGGGGAAGTTGTTGGCGAGCAGCGCACCGGGGGGCGCGGGTCTGGATCCCGCGCGCGTCCCCGGTGCGCTGCACGCCGCCGAACACGCGGCGATCGGCCTGCTACCGCTGTTCGCGACCTGTGACCGCTGGGACATCGGCGGTGTGTCGACCGCGTTGCACGCAGACACCGGGGAGGCGACGGTGTTCGTGCACGACGGTCATCCAGGAGGGGCCGGATTCGCCGACCGCGGCTTCGCCGCTGTGATCCCCTGGTTGGTCGCTACTCGGGAAGCGATCGCTTCGTGTGCGTGTCCGGCTGGCTGCCCGTCCTGCGTTCAGTCGCCGAAGTGCGGCAACGGCAACGAACCGCTGGACAAAGCTGGTGGGATGGCCGTCCTGGGCACTGTTCTCGGGGTTGTCGGGGAGAGAACCAACAGCACCCAGGACGGCCAGCTAAGGGGTCAGGCCAGCTCGGCGGCGACCAGCCGCTGAGCACTGGCCTCGAACAGCGAGGGCACCTGGATGGCCTCGACGAGGGCGTCCTGCACGATCCGCGACGCGGGCAGGACCCAGCCGCAGATCTGCGGCTTGACCCGCCAGTGCACGACACCGTGCTGGACCGGCGACGGCGGCAGCGAGATGTACTCGCCCTTGCCGTAGAGGCGGACGTCGCCGTGCGCCTCCAGGTCGGAGCGCAGAGCCTGGCCGGACTCGACCAGGAACATCCACGCGCCGGAGGGAGTGGCGACGATCGGCACCGGCAGCCCGATGGTGCGCAGCGCCGTGGCGGCCCGCCGCCCCAGGTCGGCGCTCACCTCGATCGCGTCGAACACGTGGCCCGTGGCACCGAGCACGCTGTACGACTGACCGGCCCACCACGCCGCGACCTGGTTCGGCTCCGTGCCGATGCGCTCCTGCCAGTCGCCGTGCACCGGCACCGGACCGTCGGTCTCGACACCGCCACGCCCGGCCCACTGGACGTCGCCGTTCTCCGAGCTAGCCGGATAGGTCCCCGGCAGCACAGGCCACCCGTGCCACGCGAGGCCGACCGCCTCTGCCCGCAGCTCGATGCGGAAGGCCCCGCGCCAGCTATCCGACCACTCCATGCTTTGTCGCCTCCAACTACCTGAACACTGACACTGTGTCGGTGTTGCCGGACACCGTGTCGGTGCCGCTACTCCAATTAACGTCATCCACAGCGCCGGATGTAACTCCCCGTCGACAACTGGTCGGAATGGCACGGCGAACGAAGCCTCCGCTGCGGGCGGCAGAACTGCCGACCGAACCTGAGAACACGCTAAGAGCAACCGCGACCCGCCTGTGAGTCCGCTCACCGTGGATGGATGACCGTTCATCGTGGCCGACACCCCCTCACCCTTCAGCCGGACCCGCTCTGGCCCGAACGCTCACCGCGCCGAACAACGGCACGACCCCCTCAACCTCGACCACCACCTCCCAACCACTCGCCGCGCAGCCGATCAACCGCTCGCCACTCCGCTCAACCACCCACCGCGCCCTTTCACAGGCGACGACCACGCCATCGGGGAGGTGAGCGGCACCGGCCAACGCCGCCAAATCCGCCGCCCCCTCCACCTCGTGCCGCCGCACCACCACCCCACCGA
>DATMCA010000592.1:0-8616 GCA_035559015.1 Umezawaea sp.
TCAGCCAGCTGGCCTCGATCGCACGCGTGAGCGCGTTCCGAAGTCCTCCAGCGCAGGGACGAACCACACGTGACGCACTAGGGCTGGGCTTCTCCGGCTCGCCAGACGGCGTGGGTCAGCGGCACTCCGGGTCGGTAGGCCAGGTGCGTGGTGGAGGGCGCGTTCAGCACGTGGACGTCGGCACGAGCACCGGGGCGCAGCACGCCGATGTCGTTGCGGCGCAGCGCTTGCGCGCCGCCCAGCGTGGCGGCGCGGACGGCTTCCTCGACGCTCATCCGCATCTGGAGGACGGCGGTGGTGACGCAGAAGGCCATCGAGGACGTGTACGACGAGCCGGGGTTGCAGTTGCTGGCCAGCGCGACGGTCGCGCCCGCGTCGAGCAGGCCGCGGGCGTCCGGCAGCGGTTGGCGGGTGGACAGGTCGCACGCGGGCAGCAGCGTGGCCACGGTGTCCGAGCCGGCCAGCAGGTCGATGTCCTTGGCGGACAGGTAGGTGCAGTGGTCGACGCTGGCCGCGCCGAGTTCGACCGCCAGCCGCACACCGGGGCCTTCACCGAGCTGGTTTCCGTGCACCCGCAGGCCCAGCCCCTTCGCGGCAGCGGCTTGGAGGACCGCCCGCGACTGGTCCTCGTCGAACGCACCGATCTCGCAGAACACGTCGGCCCAGCGGACGTGCGGGGCCACCGCGTCGAGCATCTCGCCGCACACCAGGTCGACGTAGTCGTCCGGGTCGATCCCCGCGGGCACCAGGTGAGCACCGAGGAACGTGACCTCGTCGACGTGCTCCGCCGCCAGTCGGGCGGACCGCAGCTCGTCGACGACGTTCAGCCCGTAGCCGGTCTTGGTTTCGACGTACGTCGTGCCCTGACCGACGGCCTCGGCGACGTGCCTGCGGAGGTTCGCCGCCAGCTCCTCGTCGGACGCGGCACGGGTGGCGCCGACCGTAACGGCGATCCCGCCCGCCGTGTAGGGCTTCCCGGCCATCCGCGCGCCGAACTCGGCCGTGCGGTCACCCGCGAACACCAGGTGCGTGTGGCTGTCGACCCACCCCGGCAGGACCGCCCGACCCTCGACGTCGACGCTCGTGTCGGCCGGGGGCGCTTCGGACGCGGCCCCGACCCAGACGACCCGGTCACCCTCCAGCACCAGCGCGGTACCGGAGACCTCGGGGTCGTTGGTGGTGAGTTCACCGATGTTGGTGATCAGAGTGCTCATCGACGCAGGAACCGCTTCCACGCTTCAGCGGGGAACGCGAGCCGCGCCTCGGTGTTCTTGGAGTCGCGAACTGCGACTTCCGGGCCGGCGAAAGCGACCTCGACGCAGTTGCCGTTGTTGCCGTCACCGCTGTAGCTGCTCTTGCGCCACTCCACCACAAGCACCTCTTTCACCGTGCGAGTATCCGCTCGATCAACGCCACCGAATCCTCAGAACTCAACGCTTGGCTTAGCAAGTGGTCATGCAGGAGTCTAGCCCGCGAGACCTCCACCTCTTCCTCGATGTGAATGGACCCGGTGGCGTACTCGACGTAAAGCATCGAGGAGTCCTCCGGGTCGGAGAATTCCACTACGGTGAAGGAACCTGCGGCCTGGCCGCTGTGCGCGCCCGCACTCCTCGGTAGCACCCGGAGCACGACGGTCGGCAATTCGGCAGCCATCACCAGATGCCCGAGCTGGTCTCGCATCACCTCCTCATCTCCGATGTTCTGCCGCAGCGCGGTCTCATCGATCAAGGCGACCAGATTCAGCGGGTTCTCCTCATCCACCAGCCGCTGCTGTCGGATCAGCCTCACGTTGACCTGGTTGAGCAGCTCCGACTTCGTGCGGTTCAGCGAGCTGGCGCCGAAGCCCGCACGCATGTAGTGCTCGGTTTGCAGGAGGCCCGGCAGACGAACCAGGGCGAACTCCCGCACCACCGCTGCCTCTGTCTCGACATCGACGTACCCCAACTCCTTCAACCCGAAGGTGGTCCACCAGCCGGGTTGCAGGGCATACCGGACGTCCTCCAGCAGGGTTGACACGTAGACGTCGTAGACGTCCATCATCGAGCGGGCGAGATGGACGTCCACTCTCGATTCGCCTGCTTCGATGCGGTACAACGAGGTGCGCTTCTTGTCCAAGGCGATCGCCGCCTCGTCGATGCTCATCCCCGCCTGCTCGCGCATCTGGCGCAGGCGACGTCCCAGCTTTCGGCGGCGGAATGGTGGCCTCGTCATGGCGCCATGATGGCGTTCGGGACCGACAGGAACGGGAATCCCATCACCCGTTCGAGCAATGCTCACCGTCTTGGGCGATGACCTTGCCCGCCACCACGACCGTGGCCACGTCCGACGCCGTCGCCGTCAGCACCACCTGCTCGGGCCGGGACCCGGCCGTGCGGACCGAGTCCAGGCGGATGGCGACGAAGTCGGCCGGTGCGCCGACGCCGATCCGGCCGGCTTCCGGCCAGCCGATGGAGGCGTGGTTGGTCAGCGCCGCCATCAGTTCCCGCGGTGAGAACCGGCCGCGGCGACCGGTTCGGAGGCGTTCGCCGTGTTCCAGGGCACGTGATTCCAGCAGTGGGTCGATGACGGCGTGCTGGTCGCTGCCCAACGACAGCGGGCTGCCCGCATCCACGAGTTCGCGGGCCGGGCCGATGCCGTCGGCCAGGTCGGCCTCCGTGGTGGGGCAGAAGCACGCGCCGGTGCCGGACGAGCCGAGCAACTCCACGTCCTTTGTGGACAGGTGGGTGGCGTGGACCGCGGTGGTGCGCGGGGACAGGGCTCCGGCCTCGTGCAGCAGTTCGGTGGGGGTCATGCCGTACGCGGCCAGGCAGGCCTCGTTCTCGGCGGGCTGTTCGGACAGGTGGACGTGCAGCGGGCCGTCCGGGAACGCGGCGGCGACCTCGGCCAACTCCTCGCGGGGCACGGCGCGGACGGAGTGGATGGCCGCGCCGATCCGGGTCATCGGGTCCGGCCGCAACTCGGCCACCCGTGCGGCCCAGGCGGAGGCGGTGCCGTCGGTGAAGCGCTCCTGCACGCCCCGGACCGGCACGTCGATGCCCCCGGCCAGGTAGCAGGTGTCCAGCAGCGTCAAGCGGATGCCCGCGTCGACGGCGGCCTGCCGGAGCGCTTCGCCCATCTCGTTGGAACGGTCGTGCAGGTAGTGGAACTCCCCCACCGCAGTGATCCCGCTGACCGCCATCTCGCGGTACACCGACGTCGCCAGCGAGAGGTAGCTCTCGGGGGTCAGCGAAGCGGCGACGGAGTACATGGCTTCACGCCACGTCCAGAACGTGCCACCGCCGTCGTGCGTCCGACCCCGGAGCGCGCGGTGGAACGCGTGCGAGTGGGCGTTGGCGAAGCCCGGCAGCACCACGCCGGAGAGGCGAACGGCGTCGCCGGGTGTGTCCGAAGTGGACAGCCGGACTACCACGCCCTCCACGACGTCGACCAGCACGCCGGGGACGACGCCCTCGGGCAGCCACGCCTGCTCGCACCAGTAGCTCGTCACGTCGCCAGGTGCTCCAGGGTCGTCGCCAACGCCACGACGCCCGCGGCACAGTCGTCCGACGACGCGAACTCCTCCGGCGCGTGGCTGACGCCGGTGGGGTTGCGGACGAACAGCATCGCGGTCCGGGCGTGGGCCGCGAGGATGCCGGCGTCGTGCCCGGCGCCGGTCGGGAGCGCGGGCACACCACCCAGGACGGCGGCGAGGCGGTCGCGCAGTTCGGGGTCGAAGTGCACGGTGTCGCCGTACGACTCCTCGGTGACCTTGAGCGAGCAGCCCTCGTCGTGGGCGGCCTGCTCGGCCGCCGAGACGATCTCGGCGACGACCTCGCGCGTCCGGGAGTCGTCCGACGCGCGCGCGTCCAGCCAGACGTCGACCGAGGACGCGATCACGTTGGTGCCACCGGGGTTCGGGATCAGCCGACCCACGGTCGCCCGTGCGCCGTCGGTGGCGGCCCGACGAGCGGCGAGGACCATCTGCGACGCCGGGAGCATCGGGTCGCGGCGGTCCTCGACCAGCGTCGCACCGGCGTGGTTGCCCTCGCCGGTGAAGCTGAACCGCCACCGCCCGTGCGCCAGGATCGACGACGCCACGCCGACCGGGACGTCCAATCCCCGGCCCTGTTCCACGTGCAGCTCGACGAAGTCGCCGATCATCGAGAGCGACCGGTCGTCGCGCCCCATCCGCAACGGGTCGAAGCCCGCCTTGTGCGCGGCCTCGCCGAAGGTGATGCCGTCGGGGTCGGTCAGCGAAGCCGCGGCCTGCGCCGAGATCGCGCCCGTCATCAGCCGGGAACCCAGGCAGGCCACGCCGAACCGGCCGCCTTCCTCCTCCGCGAACACGACGATCGCGAACGGCCGGGTGGGCACGAAACCCTTGGCCTTCAGCACGTCCACGGCCTGGAGCGCCGACACGACGCCCAACGGCCCGTCGAACGCGCCACCGCCGGGCACCGAGTCCAGGTGGCTGCCGGTCACGACCGCGTCGCGGCCGGGCTTGCCCCACCACGCCCACAGGTTGCCGTTGCGGTCGGCCCGCACGTCGAGGCCGCGCCGCGCCGCCTCGGCGGTGAACCACTGGCGCAGCTCCAGTTCCGCGGGCGCGAAGGCGTGGCGGGAGTACCCGCCGCGCTTCGCGTCCCGGCCGACATCCGCGATGTCGGCGAGCAGGTCACTCACCGGAACCGGCGCTCATGGGGATGCGCACGCCCCGCTCGTCGGCGACCTCGGAGGCCCGGCCGTAGCCCGCGTCGACGTGCCGCAGCACGCCCATGCCGGGGTCGTTGGTCAGCACGCGCTCGATCTTCTGCGCCGCCAACGGGGTCCCGTCGGCCACGGTGACCTGGCCCGCGTGGATGGACCGGCCGATGCCGACCCCGCCGCCGTGGTGGATGGACACCCAGGTCGCGCCGGACGCGATGTTGACCATGGCGTTGAGCAGCGGCCAGTCCGCGATGGCGTCGGAGCCGTCGGCCATCGCCTCGGTCTCGCGGTACGGCGAGGCGACCGAGCCGCAGTCGAGGTGGTCGCGGCCGATGACGATCGGCGCGGACAGCTCGCCGCTGGCGACCATCTCGTTGAACTTCAGGCCGGCGAGGTGGCGTTCGCCGTAGCCCAGCCAGCAGATCCGGGCGGGCAGGCCCTGGAACTCGACGCGCTCACCGGCCATCTTGATCCACCGGGCGAGCTTCTCGTTCTCCGGGAACAGCTCCAGGATCGCCTTGTCGGTCTTGGCGATGTCGGCCGGGTCGCCGGACAGCGCGGCCCAGCGGAACGGGCCCTTGCCCTCGCAGAATAGCGGGCGGATGTAGGCGGGGACGAAACCGGGGAAGTCGAACGCCCGCTCGCAACCGCCGGTCTTGGCCTCGCCGCGGATCGAGTTGCCGTAGTCGAACACCTCGGCGCCGCGGTCCAGGAACCCGACCATGGCCTCGACGTGCGCGGCCATCGACGCGCGGGCCCGGTCGGTGAACTCCTCCGGCTTGGTGGCCGCGTAGTCCTGCCAGTCCTCCAGCGCCACGCCGACCGGCAGGTACGCCAGCGGGTCGTGCGCGGACGTCTGGTCGGTGACGATGTCGACGTCCACGTTGCGGCGCAACAACTCCGGCAGCACCTCGGCCGCGTTGCCCACGACACCGACGGACAGCGCGCGCCCTTCGGACTTCGCGGCCAACACCCGTGCGATGGCGTCGTCCAGGTCGTCGGCGACCTCGTCCAGGTACCGGGTCTCCAGGCGGCGCCGCACGCGGTGCGGGTCGACGTCGACGCACAGGGCCACGCCCTCGTTCATCGTGACGGCCAACGGCTGCGCGCCGCCCATGCCACCGAGGCCGGCGGTCACGGTGAGGGTGCCGCGCAGGGTCCCGTCGAAGCGCTTGTCCGCCACGGCCCCGAAGGTCTCGTAGGTGCCCTGGAGGATGCCCTGGGTGCCGATGTAGATCCACGACCCGGCGGTCATCTGGCCGTACATGGTCAGGCCCGCGGCTTCGAGCCTGCGGAACTCCGGCCAGTTCGCCCAGTCCGGCACCAGGTTGGAGTTCGCGATCAGCACGCGCGGCGCCCACTCGTGGGTGCGCATGACGCCGACCGGACGGCCGGACTGCACCAGCAGAGTCTCGTCGTCGGCCAGGTTCTCCAGCTCGCGGGTGATGGCGTGGAAGCTCGGCCAGTCGCGGGCGGCCTTGCCGGTGCCGCCGTAGACCACCAGGTCCTCGGGGCGCTCGGCCACGTCGGGGTCGAGGTTGTTGTGGAACATGCGCAGTGCGGCCTCGGTGGACCAACTGCGCGCGGTCAGCTCAAGGCCACGGGCTGCACGGATCTCGGAGGTCAACGGAGGGCTCCACTTCGGATCAGGGCCTCGGCGGCCGCGATTTCGGGGGCGAGGTGCCGGTCCGGGCCGGGGCCCTGCACGGTCTCGCGGAGCTTCGCCACGGCCGCCGCGGTGGCGGGCGCGGGCTTGAGCGGCGCGCGCAGGTCGAGCGCGCGGGCGGCGGTCAGGAGTTCGATGGCCAGCACGGTGGTCAGCCCGTCGACGGCCTTGCGCAGCTTGCGGGCGGCGGCCCAGCCCATGGACACGTGGTCCTCCTGCATCGCCGAGCTCGGGATCGAGTCGACGGACGCGGGAACGGCCAGGCGCTTCAGCTCGGACACGATCGCGGCCTGCGTGTACTGGGCGATCATGTGGCCGGAGTCGACGCCGGGGTCGTCGGCGAGGGACGGCGGCAGCCCGTGCGACCGGTTCACGTCGAGCATCCGGTCGGTGCGGCGCTCGGCGATGCTGGCGACGTCCGCGACCGGGATGGCCAGGAAGTCCAGCACGTACGCGATCGGGGCGCCGTGGAAGTTGCCGTTCGACTCCACCCGGCCGTCGGCCAGCACCACCGGGTTGTCGATCACGCTGGCGAGTTCGCGGTCGGCGACCACCTCGGCGTAGGCGACGGTGTCGCGGGCCGCCCCGTGCACCTGCGGTGAGCAGCGCAGCGAGTACGCGTCCTGCACGCGGGTGCAGTCCGGGCCGCGGTGGCTCTCCATGATCTCCGAGCCGTCGAGCAGCGCGGCGATCCGGGCGGCCGACGCGGACTGGCCGGGGTGCGGGCGCAGGGCGTGCAGGTCGGCGGCGAACACCCGGTCGGTGCCCAGCAGCGCCTCCACGCTCATCGCGGCGGTGAGGTCGGCCAGGTCCAGCAGGGCGTGCAGGTCGCTGATGGCGAGCACCAGCATGCCGAGCATGCCGTCGGTGCCGTTGATCAGCGCCAGGCCCTCCTTCTCGGCCAGCACGACCGGCTCGATCCCGGCCCCGCGCAGCGCCACGCCCGCCTCGACCAGCTCGCCGGACGCGTCGCGCACCATCCCCTCGCCCATCAGCGCGAGAGCGGCGGCGGACAGCGGGGCCAGGTCGCCGGAGCAGCCGAGCGAGCCGTACTCGTGCACGACCGGCGTGATGCCCGCGTTCAGCATCGCCGCCATCGCCTCGACCGTCGTGGGCCGCACGCCCGTGTGGCCGGTCGACAGGGTGCGCAGCCGCAGCAGTTGCAGCGCGCGGACGACCTCGCGCTCCACCTCGGGGCCCGCGCCGGCCGCGTGCGACCTGATCAGCGACCGCTGCAACGCCGTGCGCCGGTCCGGCGGGATGTGCCGGACGGCGAGCGCCCCGAACCCCGTGGACACGCCGTAGGTCGGCTCCTCCGCGGTGGCGAGCCGCTCGATGTGCGCCCTCGCCGACGCCACCAGTTCCCTGGTCGCCTCCGGGATCTCCACCGGCACGTCGTGTCGGGCGACGGCCTGCACGTCCTCGCGGGTCAGCGGCTTCGGACCCAGCTGCACGGGTTGCACCATGTGCACATCACAACCCCCCGAGGCCGTTTCCACGACCCCGGACGGCGTGACTCTGTCTGGCATCCCAGACAGGAGGCCTACCTCGTGCCGAACCAGGACACGTCCGGGTGGTCGGCGATCTTCGTGCTGGTCGCGACGTCGACCAACGTCTCCTCGGTGAACTTCGACGGCAGGCGCGCCCCGTCCGCGCCCCCTGGGGTCGACTCGCCCGCGACGACCAGGAACCGGTCGCCCACCGGCACGACGAGCACCACGTCGGTCCAGGCATCGCCGACCCGCCTGGCCGGGACGAACGTCGCGTCGACGCCGCGGGCCCGCACGGGTTCACCACCGGTCGTGTCCGGGGCGGCGGTCGACAGGCGCACGGAGATAGTGCCGTCGAGGTGGTGCACCTCGACCTCGACGGTCCAGTCGGCCGGGGAGGTACCGGTCCAGTTGTTGGAGCAGTAGTCCCCCGAGGTGCTCCGCTCCGCGTACTCCGGGGCCAGGGTGAGCACGGGCGAGTGCTCACCCCCGCCATCGGACTCCAGCGCTTCGGCGAACCGCTTCGCCACCGCCAACTCGTCCGGCACCTTCACGGTCTCCACCGTCAACTGCTCGCCGCCGTCGCCGGGCCACATCAGCTTGACGCGCCCCGGCTCCATCTCCGGGGTGTGCGCGCCCAGCCCCTTCGCCCCCAGGTCGACGTGGTCGGCAGTGCCCTCGTAGAGGGCGTTCTCCATGGTCCAGTACTCGCTGCCGCTCGGGTGGACGCCGAGCCTCAAGGACCGGCCGGGGTCCGCGGGGTCCACCCACACG
>DATMCA010000593.1:0-2116 GCA_035559015.1 Umezawaea sp.
GAACCGGAACTGCTCGGCGCGGTCGCCGAGGTCCATCAGGAGATTACGGGGTCATCGAAGTTGATCGGGGTTGAGGCATCCGCGGACTCGACGGGTTGTTGCGCAGCGTGTTCGTAGCCGTTGGTTGGCGGGGTTGCGGTAGCCGTAGGCGTTGCGGGCGTCGAGTTTGACGATCCGGTTATAGCCCTCGCTGGCCGCATTCGTGATCTTGGTGTGGAGGAAGGCCTCGATCGCCGACCACCAGGTCTGGATGGTGCGGGCGAGGCGTTCGAGTTCGGGGACGGCGGCGTCGGCGCACCAGGTGTAGAACCGGTAGAGCCGGTGGGAGATCACCGACCGGTCGGCCCCGGTGCCGGCCAGGGCGAGCAGGCGGCGGAGTTCCTCCTTGGCGATCCAGGTCGTCAGGATCGTCAGGCCTGGGCCTTCGAGGTCGACCAGGGTGTTCCACAGTTTCGCGAACGCCGTGTCGGAGAGGTCTTCGCGGTTGCGGCGCAGCAGGTTGCGCACCGTGTACTCGGGGTCGGTCTTGCGGCCGCGGCGCCCGCGCAGATGGGTGGCGATGCGGCGGCGGACCTCGGCCACGGTGTCGTTGGCGAGTTTCACGACATGGAAGTGGTCGACGACGATCGTCGCGTGCGGCAGGTAGCGGCGGATCGCCGCGACGAACACCGTGCACATGTCGATCGCCACGTACCGGATCCGGTCGCGCCAGGCCGGGGTCTGCTGGGCCAGCCAGTAGGCGACATCGTCGGCGGTGCGGCCCTCGACCTGACCGAGCATCCCCTGCCCGCCGCCGACGTCGGTGAACCCGACGTGCCACCGGTCGGCCAGCGTCCGAGCTCTGGCCGTTTCCCGGTGCGGCACAACCGGCTCGGGCACGACGGGCTCGGGCACGACCGGCGGTTCCGGGGCCGGTGTGGGTGGCTGGGCAGGTTCGGCCGGCCGCCACCGGGGCCGGCCCCGGCGGACCTCGTCGACTCCCAGCACCTCCACCGGATCGGGGAACTCGTCCAGGACCCGCTCGGCCGCAGCGCGGACCGCGTCCATCGCGGTGGGCCAGGACACCCCGGTCATCCGGCCGGCGGCGGCCACCGTCGCGCACAGCCCGTCCACCACCAGGTCACCGGTATGCTCCCGCAGCCGGGCCGTGATCCGCGCGCCGGCCGGGATCACGGGCATCGACTCGGTGAACGACTTGCGGCCGCACACCGGTGCACGGCAGTACCAGCGTCGCTTGCGCCACACCAGCTCCATCCGGGTCCGGCCCTGCGCCAGGTCCCGCGGCCGGGTGCACACGTACTGCTTCACCCGCGTCGAGACCACCCCGCACGTCGGGCAGGCCGCCGCCGTCTCAGCCGCCGTCGCGACCTCCACCAGCAGCGTCCCGGCCGCACTGCGCTCCACGCCCGTCACCGCCAGCCCGTCCAGACTCAACAGCAGCGTCGCGTCCCCCGCGCCCGCATCGGCGCCGGTCGTATCCTGATTCAAGCCCGTAGTCCTGGTGTCGTGATTGTGTAGGAACAGCCATGATCACCAGTGGCTACGAGCGTTCTGCGCCCGACACGCCGCACCCTCCGACGCCAGCAGCTCAGCTGCAGCCCGCTGCGATCAGCGGGACGTCGTCACGCATCGGTGCGGTCCCGGTGCCGGCAAACGGTCACACCACGTCACCGCACAAGCGATGCGCGCAGGCACCAACCCCGATCAACTTCGATCACCCGTCAATCCTCAGTTCCCCGCCACTAGTGTCCATGCCGTGCCTGTAGATATCGTCGGCGACTCGCAGCGGAGAGTTCTGCGCTCGGACCAGCGCTTCGCGGGCCGCTGCAACCTCGCCCAGCGCGGCATAGGCGCGGGATCGCAGCGCGTCTACCCATCCGCTGACGGGCGTGCTTCCAGCTCGGCCCACATGGTAGTGGGCCCGGTCGAGCAGTTGCTTCGCCTGCCTGGGGCCGCCGCGGTCGAACGCGACAACACTGTGGGCGCCGAGCAACCAGGCGGCCAGCGCGTCGTCGCCGGCCTCGGATGCTGGTTCGAGCGCAAACTCGTACCACGCCTCCGCCTCGGCCGTACGGCACAGATCGAACATCAACCAGGCTCGCTGGCCTGCGAGATG
>DATMCA010000594.1:0-2208 GCA_035559015.1 Umezawaea sp.
CAGATCCACGGGCGGCATGCTGTCGCGCGACAGGAACCCGTGCATGTGCACCGCCGGCGCATTGCGGGGCTCCCCGGCGTCGACCACGGCAACCCGTCGTCGGGCTTGACCCACGCCGCAGCTGGCCATGGAAGCGCAGCCGCTACCCAAAGGTTCGGACGTTTGTTGGCACGACCGCCGCAGGGAGCTGCCTTCTGACGCGGCTAAGGCGCGGCTGTCATCGCCTCGAGGGCTCCGAGGATCAGGTCGAGTCCGAACGTGAACTCGTCGGCGGGGTCGTATCCGGCGGCGAGGAGCGTTGCGGCGGTTTCGTTGAGGTAGGGGTACTGGTCGGGGGGTAGCTGTGGCATGTACACGTCCTCGCCCATGCCGGCGAACTCCTCGGCCGTGTCGAAGGGAAGGCTGGCTTCTTGGAGCGCGAACCCGTAGACGTAGCTGTCGAGCAGCCAGTAGGCATGGGTTGCCATCTCGACGGAGAAGCCGGCCTCCCGAAGGCATGCCAGGACGGCCTCGTGATGACCTAGGTTCGCCGGCCCTGCGGTGGTCCGTGATTCCATCAGGGCGATCGCCCACGGGTGGCGTCCGAGGACCTGCCTGGCGGACATCGCACGCTGCCACATAGCCGCCTTCCAGCCTCCGCGGTCGGACGGCAGCTCGATCTCGTCGTACACGACGTCGATCATGGCGTCGAGCAGCTCGTCCTTGTTCGCCACGTAGTAGTACAGCGACATCACGCCGGCCCCGAGCTCGTCGGCCAGTCTGCGCATGCTGAGCTTGTCGACCCCCTCGCTGTCGGCCAGTCGGATGGACTCGGTCACGACGCGCTGCTTGCTCAGCGGCACCTCAGCGGCAGTTCGAACACTCCTCGCGGCCATGCGTGCTCCCTTCATTGGAAAACGGTCCTTGACAAATAGTACACCGTACGAACATAGTACAGCGTACGACGTACAGTGTACCAAACGGCGGGGCGCGGCCCCAGAAGGAGGTTCCGGTGGGATCACCACAACAGCGACCGCAGGACGTGGGCGAGGGCGAGGTCCGCGTAGCTGACGCGACCGAGGAGGGCCGGATGCGGGCGATCGTGCAGCGTTCTTACGGCTCTCCCGAGGTGCTCGAGTCCGCTGATGTCGACCGGCCCGCGGTCGGCGATGACGACGTGCTCGTCCGGGTGCGCGCAGCCTCGGTCCATCCCGGCGACTACTTCCTCATGACCGGTGAGCCGTATGTCGTGCGACTGGCGTTCGGTCTGCGTCGGCCGCGCCATCCCATTCCCGGCAGAGACCTGGCCGGCGTGGTGGCGGCCGTCGGCAAGGACGTCGTTGACCTGCAACCGGGCGATGAGGTGTTCGGCTGGAGCACCACCGGAACGCTCGCCGAGTACGCGTGCGTCCCGGCGGTCCAACTCGTGCGCACACCGGCCAACCTCTCCGCGGGCCCGGCCGCGGCGGTGCCCACGTCCGGCCTCACTGCGTTGCAGGCGCTGCGGGACATCGCGCACGTGCAGCCGGGGCAGGCGGTGCTGATCACGGGTGCATCGGGCGGCGTCGGGACGTTTGCCGTCCAGATCGCCAAGGCGCTCGGCGCGGAGGTGACCGCGGTGTGCAGCACCCGCAACATGGAGCTGGTCCGGTCGGTGGGCGCCGACCACATCATCGATTACACGCGCACGGACTTCACCCGCACGGGGCTGCGCTACGACGTCATCTTCGACAGCGTGGAAGCGCAGTCCCTGTCGGAGGTCCGCCGGGCGCTCACACCCATCGGCACCCTCATCCCCAACAGCGGACGAGGCGGCCTGTGGGTCGGACCTCTGGGCCGGATCGTCAAGGCGCGCGCGCGGTCGCTGTTCACCCGCCAGACCCTGCGGCCGTTCACCTCAGTCGGGAAGCGCCAAGACCTGCTTGATCTGGCCGAGCTTCTCGAGGCGGCGCAACTCACGCCGGTAATCGACCGCACCTACCCACTGAGCCAGGCGGCCGAGGCCCTCCGCTACGTCGGGGCCGGCCACACCCGAGGGAAGGTCGTCATCACCGTCTGAGCGACGGGATACGACGCAACGGCCAACCACATCGCATCCATCCCGGGTGCAGCCGCCCCTGGCTGTGCACCGGGCCTTACCACCGAGCGAAGGAGCAAGACGATGAGCAAGGAAACGAACAGCATCAGCACCCTGCAAGACCCGGGTATCCCGGTGCGGGCGAAGCTCGC
>DATMCA010000595.1:0-2297 GCA_035559015.1 Umezawaea sp.
TGGCTGCAGATCACCCGCAGGGCGATAGTCGCGGACTACCTCGTCCACCACGGAGGATCCGGTCCACCGGGCGAAAACAACACCCGCCTGGCACACGCCTCCTGTCGACGCGAGCACCAAGCCCGCCGACGCAGGGGTCCAGCAGTTCACTCCCGAGCCGCCTCGAGGCTTGCTTGAGCTGCCTGCGGTGAAAGCCGCACGGGCAGTTCTGAGGGGGCGCCGGCGCAGCAATGCGCCGGCGCTACCCGACTGGTGATCGGCAAGGACGGCAAGACCGCGGTCGCGACGCTGGTCGAGCGCACGTCCCGGTTCCTCATCCTGGTGCCGTTGACCGGCCGGGACTCACTGACCGTCGGCGAGGCGATCATCGCTGCCACCGGCGGGCTGCCCGCGCCGATCCGCCGGTCGCTGACCTGGGACTGCGGCGCGGAGATGGCCCGGCACGCCACGATCACCGCGACCGGGCTGCCGGTGTACTTCGCCCACCCGCACTCCCCGTGGGAACGCGGCAGCAACGAGAACCTCAACCGCATCGTCCGCGAATACTTCCCGAAAGGGACCCCGATCAGCTCCGATCCGAAATATTTGGCGATGGTGGCTTGCGATATCAACGACCGACCCCGTAAGATTCACAACTGGAAGAAGCCCTCCGAGTTATTCACTGAACTCGTCGAGTCAAATGCTTCGACCGGCTGAATCTGCCGGGTGCAAGGTCGTGCCCGGCGTCTCGCGCGCGCGACCAGCACACACACACCACTCCCGTTCTGAGCGGCGCCGCGTGGCCCGAGATGGCCCGGCGAGCAGGGGCCCAATCGCGGACCTGACGCCGCGGGGGTAGCCAGCAAGATCAAGGGTTGTTCGCGCCCGCTCGGGCACGGAGGCGGCCTGCCACATGGAAGTAAACGATCCTAAGTTTCGCCGCAGGCGCGCAGGGCAGAGGCGGCTTCTTGCCACGTTCAGCTGACCGGTCCAGGCTGGGCGGGCGCTGGGAATGAACACGGAAGGCCGAGTCGATGTGGAACCGATTCGTGCACACCCGGAGACGATCGAGAACGACAACGGGTGCCCTCGCCAACGGCCTCAGAAGCTGCCGCTGTGGGTACTGAGGTCTGGGCCAGCGGGGTGGCGTACGAGCCGTACGTGGGCCGGTGGAGCCGGCTGGTGGCCTCGGAGTTCCTGCGGTGGCTGGCCATTCGCGACGGGGCGCGGTGGGTGGATGTCGGTTGTGGAACAGGGGCGGTAGTCGAGGCGATCCTGCGGCAGGCAGATCCCAGCGAAGTGGTCGGGATCGACTCGTCCCCGGCCTACGTCGCGTACGCCCAAGCGGACATCATCGACCCGCGGGCGCGGTTCGAGGTCGGTTCCGCCAGCGCCCTGCGAGGGACGTCTGCTCCCGGCACGGGCAGAAGTGACCGTCCGAGCCGAGCAACATGTCCGGCTCGACGCCTTGCCTCGAGGCAGGGCGCTGCGCAAAGTCGTTTCCGCAGGGCATCCGTGGTGCGAAGAGGCCTGGCCCGGGCGCGGTCCGCTGCCTGGTCCGGCAACGCTGCTAGTCAGCGAGGCGGGTCCTCACTGCAAAGCGAGTTGTAACCGGGCTCGCCGGTCCTGCGACGATGCGGTCAGGATTCGAGCGGGAGGCGTGGATGGACGAACGCGATGATTTCGCTACCGCCATAAAAGGGCGCCATATCGAGGCGGAACGCGCGCTGCTTAACGGCGAGCCAGACCAATATCTGGCGATGTGGTCGACCCGAGACCCGGACACTGCAATGGGCGCCACGGGTAGTGATGTCACCACCAGCGGATGGGATGGAGTGAGCCCAAGCCCTCAAGTTGGTAGCGTCGCGAAATTCAGATTGTACTGATTACGTCTTCGATGTCATCGCCGCCGAGGTGCTCGGCGACATGGCGTACACTGTTGGGTTTGAACACTGCACCTCGTCTTTTCGCGGAGGTATGCCCAGTCCGCGTACTTTTCGAGTAACCGCAGAGCTGTCGTCAGCGCAGCCTCGCCGCGTTGTACATCGGCCGGGTTCGGTGTAGCCGGGTCAGTCATGGTCAGCTCCGTCGGGGTGGGCTGATCAACGCTCCGTTCGTCTCGGTCTACTCCCTTGGAGCATCGGGCGGTACCTGCACTCGCGCGTAAGCCACGCGGTCATGTGAGACCGCGCGGTGCTCAACGAGTCCGGGCGCCAAGATCAAGGGTTGTTGGCGAACACTGGGGCATCGAGGTGACCCGTGTCTGGAAAGTTAGCCTGGCCTAAGCTATCGCGACCCTGGCCGTGGTCTGATTGGTT
>DATMCA010000596.1:0-5930 GCA_035559015.1 Umezawaea sp.
GTAGGACCACTTCTCCCCCGGAGCGGCCACCGGGGGCTGCCCGGTCCCCGCCTCCAGCAGCTCACGTGCCGTCCACGCCCGCGCCTCCAGGCCGAACACCGAACGCAGGACCCGTTCGTCGTCGGTGTTGTTGGCCAGCCCGCTCGTGTGGTTCAGGAGCATCCTCACCGTGATGGCGCCACCGTTCGGAACCAGGCCCGGCAACCACTTCTCCACCGGGTCGTCCAGGCCGAGCCGGTTCTCCCCCACCAGTTGCAGCACCAGGACCGCGACCATCGTCTTCGTGTTGGACCCGACCCTGACCTGGTCGCCCGCGCCGATCCGGTGGTCCGCCACGGTCCACTCCGCCTGCTCGGCCACCTGCACCACCGAGCCCCGGCCGTCGTCGACGCGCACGACGGCCGACGGGATCCCCGCCGCCACCGCCCGCCTCACCGCGTCCGCGACCGGGCCGGTGTGCTCGTCGGGCGAGGCGTCCCCGGCGGCACGCGCCTGCCCCTCGGCCGCGCGCACGTGCTCCTCGGCCTCGGCCAGGGCCGCGTCCCCGCCGATGCCGCACCCCGCCACCGCCGCCGAGAACCCGACGGCCAGCACCACCGCCGCACCCCGAAGCCCACCGTTCGCCGTGCTCATCCGTCGATCCCCGTTCTTCCGGTCGTCCCGTTACCGGATTGATCGTGTCGATCGGCGAGCCGACCGACCATCCCGGCAGCACGACAGTTCATGGTGGTGCACGCTGTACTTCACCTCACTTCTCAAAGGCCCGAAAAATCGAAACCGCATGTCGCGATCCTGGGAATAACGCGACTCGGCGAACACGGGCCAATCGAATTCACGCGGCGATGGCCGAATTCGACCCCGACCATCCTCTCGACATCAGAATTCGTTACGGGACAAGCTGATGCCCCATTCGAACGACGTGGCCGACCCCTTGTGCGCCATGCCGACCACACCGGTTCCCGGACCTCTCGACAGTGGCGAATTTATGACAAACAGCGTGCGAATGACTTACGCGGCACGGCAGACTCCGAAAGGACGCACCCATCGCCGACGAGACGGTCACCGCTACTGCGCCGCAGTAAGAGGACCGTCCCACACGCATACCGGGAGTTCAGTCGACAATGAAAAGCCGACGTTCGGTCATGACCGGCTCGCGAACGGCTGTCGCGGCAGGTGCTCCAGGTCGATGGCCGGTCGTCGGCCACGCACCGGCGCTGATCTCCAGACGCCTGGAGTTCCTGTCATCGTTGTCATCGGTCGGTGAGGTCGTCGAGATCCGGCTCGGGCCGATCCCCGCCTACGTCGTCACCGACCCGACCGCCGCGCACCAGCTGCTGGTGCCGGGTGATCGGGACTACGACCGCGGTCGGCTGATGCAGAAGGCGAGCGTGTGGTTCGGGGACTCCCTGCTCACGTCCCACGGCGCGTCCCACCAGCAGCAGCGGAGGTCCCTCAGGTCGGCGTTCACCGGCGAGCAGGTCGACTCCCACGTCCGGCACGTCCGCGACTCGACCAGCGCGCTCGTCGAGTCCTGGACGGCGGGCGAAACGCTCGCGGTCGACGAGCTCATGAAGGACCTGGCGGTGACCAACACCGCGCAGAGCCTCTTCTCCACCGACCTCACCGCGGAGCACCAGGCGAGCATCCGGCTCCACCTGCCCACCCTCTTCAAGAGCGTGATCTTCCGGACGGTCCTGCCCAGCGGCCTGGAGCGGATGCCGACGATCGGGAACCTCCGCTTCAAGAAGGCCATGCGGAGCCTGGACGACGTCGTCGGCACCATCATCGCCGACCGGCGGGCGGCGAGCGCGAGCGGCGACGAGCACGGCGACCTCCTCGCCTCGCTCCTCGCGGCGCAGGACGACCAGGGCCACGTGCTGCCCGACCGGCAGATCCGGGACCACGTCATGACCATGCTCGTGGCCGGGAGCGAGTCCACCGCCGCGGTGCTGAGCTGGGCGCTCTACGAGATCTTCCGCAACCCGGACATCGCCCGCCGGGTGCGCGAGGAGCTGAACGCCGTCGTGGGGGACCGCGTTCTCGACGCCGACGACGTCTCGTCCCTGACCTACCTGGGCACCGTCGTCAGCGAAACCCTGCGGCGCTACCCGGTTCCCTTCATCATGCGCCGAACGCTGAAGCCGGTGCGCCTGGGCGAGGTCGAACTCCCCGCCGGGGCCGAGATCGTCTACAGCCCCTACCTCCTGCACCACGACCCGCGCTGGTTCCCGGATCCGCGGCGGTTCGACCCCGACCGCTGGTCGTCCACGGGCCACGGCTCGATCACGAAGGGCTCCTACCTCCCGTTCGGCGCGGGGGCCCACGTGTGCATCGGCAAGAGGATGGCGCTCGCGGGCCTCACCACGGCCCTCGCCGTGATCTGCTCCCGCTGGCGGCTCGAACCGGTTGCCGGACAACGGATCCGCGAGGTGGCGACCGGGACCGTGCACCCGAACCGGATGCCGATGATCCCCCGCCTGCCGTCCGCCGTCGACCGGGAGCGGACCGGATGACCCGGGCCGACGCCGTTCCGTCGCTCTCCCTGCCGTTCGACGGCGGTCGCTTCGAACCGGACGCGGTCGTCCGGGACCGGGCTCGCGCGGTCCGCGAGCGCCTGGCGGCCGCGGCACTGGAGCACTTCGTCCAGGACGACGACGTCATGGTCGACCTGATCTGCCGGACGTCGCCCCTGGCCGATGCCGACACCATCGGGCCGGTCGCCGAATGGCTGCTGTGGGTGTTCCCCTTCGACGACCTCTGCGAGGAGGTCTTCGCGGCGCACAAGCCCACCGACCTCCTCGGCGCCGACGCCACCGGCGTCGCGCGGCACCTGGTCGCGACCGCGCTGCCGCGGGCCGTGGCCGAGGGGATGACCGGGTTCTGCCGGGACGTCACAGCGGGCCGGAGCCGCGGCTGGACCACCCGGTTCCTCCGGGACCTGGACACCTACGTGCTGCACGCGATCCGGTACGCGGGGACGTCGGCCGAGGACGACCTCCCGGCGTTGGACGAGTTCGTGGTGCTCCGCCGCGAGGAGGGCGCGGCCAAGCCGACCGTCGACCTCGTCGAGGTGGCGGCGGGAGTCGACCTCCCCGAGGAGTTCCGGAACTCCCCCGCCTGGCAACGGCTCCGCGACTCCTGCGCCGACGTGCTCACGTGGACCAACGACATCTACTCCCACCAGAAGGAGCGGCACGCCGGGAACCGGTTCAACCTCGTCGACGTGCTCGTCCGCCACGCCCGCCTGTCCGAGGACGGAGCCCGCGCACGTGCTGTCGACATGACCGACGAGAAGGCCCGTGAGTTCGTTGTCGGAGCGGCGGAACTCTTGCACGGCAACGAGTTCCACTCCCTCGACGAGGGGACCCGGTCGGACGTGCTCCGCTGCGTCCGGGGCATGGAGCACTGGATGCGCGGCCAGTACGAGTGGTTCGTGATCACCGGTCCGGCCCGCTACCGGGTCGTACCGCGTGGGTAGCCGCCGCGTGCCGGGTCCCGCGACGCACTCCGCGCTCCCCGGCGCGCTGCCGGTGCTCGGCCACCTCCCGTGGCTGCGGTGGCGTCCGCTCGAATTCCTCGATCGACAACGGGCCTACGGCGCGGTGACGACCTTCGTGCTGCGCCGCCGACCCGCGTACCTGGTCAACGAACCCGACCTGGTGTGGAGGCTCCTCACGGAACTGTCCGGCCAGGTCGGTCGCGGGACGACGGGCGACAAGACCCGCGCCCTGACGGGCAACGGGCTGGGCAGCTCGGACGGCGAGTTCCACCGGCAGCAGCGACGGTTGGTCCAGCCGGTGTTCCACCACGAGCGGATCGCCTCCTACGTCCCGCTCCTGCGGCAGGCGGCCGAGGCGCGGACCGCGCGCTGGCGGGAGGGCGGGACGGTCGACCTCGTCCAGGAGATGCTGGTCGTCGCCACCGCCGGCGTGCTCACGAGCCTCTTCGGCGCGCGGTCGCCCGAGGACATGGCGGACGCCGTGTCCGCCGCGCTGCCCACGTGCCTCGACATCGCCTCCCGGAACGCGCTCGCGCCCGTCAAGCTGGTGACCAGGCTGCCGACGCCGACCCGCAGGCGGTACACCGCCTCGCTCGCGCGGTTGCACGCGATCGCCGACGCGCTCGGTGAGCACCGTCCCGAGCGGGCCGAGGCGCACCCCGATCTGCTGAGCAGGCTCCGCACCGCCCAGGAGCAGGGACTGCCGGGCGTGGACGACCAGCAGGTCCACGACGAGATCATGACGATGCTGGTGGCCGGGGTCGAGACGACCGCGACCACGGTGTGCTGGGCCCTCCACCTGCTGAGCCTGGACCCGGACAGCGACGACCGCGTGCGCGAGGAGGTCGAGCGCGTCCTGGCGGGCCGCCCGGTCGAGACGGACGACCTCCCGAAGCTGGAGCACCTCCACCGGGTCGTCAGCGAGGCCCTGCGGCTGTTCCCTCCCGTGTGGCTGGTCCGACGTCGGGCGACGGCGCCGCTCCACCTCGGTGGCCACGGCGTCCCCGTCGGCGCGTCCGTGTACTACAGCCCCTACGCGTTGCACAGGGATCCCCGCTGGTACCCGGACCCCGAGCGCTTCGACCCCGACCGGTGGCTGCCGGAACGCGGGAAATCCTTGCCGCGCGGCGCTTACTGCCCCTTCGGGGCCGGGGTCCACCGGTGCGTCGGTGAGGCCTTCGGCGTCACCGAGGTCATGACGATCCTCGCCACCGTCGTCCCGCGCTGGCGCTTCTCACCCGCTTCGGCGCGGGCGGTCCGCCCGAAGGCCGTCGTCACGCTGCGACCGGAGCGGATGCCGGTCGTCGTGCGCCCCCGGCGCTGACCCGAACCCCTCGCCCGCCCCTCGAACCCTGTGAGGTCTGCGATGCGTCCCCTTGCCCAGAACCGCGGCGGACCGTGGTCGTCGGCGGACTTCCCCGACTCGCTCCGGGACGCGACGGCCCGGCTGTCCGAGCACGTCGTCTCGCACGTGGACCCCTCCGGCGCGGTCCGCTTCCCCTGCCGGGGTCGCCCGCTGGAGACCGCTCTGCTGCTGCGCCTCCTGGAGAGCACCGGCCAGCCGTTCGACCGGCAGGAGCGCTACCTGCGGTCCCTGCCCCCGGAGTCCGACCCGCTCGACCTGGCCATCGCCCGAGCCGCCCTGAGCCGAACCGGGAAGCTCGCCCCGGAACTCCGGGAGAACGTCGTCGCGAAGAGCCCCGACTTCACCGGACCGCGCAAGCGCGCCCTGCTGGACGGGGTGTTCGCGATCCTCGGGGAACCCGTTGCCGGCGACCCGGAGTCCTATCGGGACACCCTGCGGCGCAACGGTTTGCACTCCTGGGCGCAGGTGCAGGTCACCGCGCTGAAGGGCGTCCTGACCGGGTCGTTGACCGACGAGGACGTCCACGTCCTCGCGGCCACCCAGCGACTCCCCGGGATCTGGGAGGGCAACCTCCTCATCCACCTCTTCACCCTGCACGCCCTGCGCAGGCTTCCCGGCACCGAGGCGGTGGTCGCGGACGGGATCCGCAAGGCCCTGGAACACGTGCGGTCCGACGGCAGCGTCCCGTTCGTCACCGACACCGACACGTGGTGCACGGTGACCGCCGGTGTGGCGCTCGCCGCCGCCGACGCCCCGGAGCCGGTGCTGCGCCGCATCACCGAACGCCTGGTGCACTGCCAGCAGCCCGGTGGCGGGTGGTCGGTCACCGACGCCGCGCTCCAGACGGACGTGGACGACACCTCGGTCGCCCTCCAGTTCCTCCGGTCCCGCGTCGACCGCTCCGGCGAACGGGCGGTCGAACGGGGACTGGCCTCGCTGTCGGCCGTGCGGCACCCGCGGGGCGGCTTTCCCACCTACGTCAGCGACTCCGCGCCCGAAGCCTGCATGACGGTCGCCGCGCTCGACGCCTTCACCTTCGACGCGGAGCGGCACCGGGAGGTCCTC
>DATMCA010000597.1:0-12313 GCA_035559015.1 Umezawaea sp.
CCTCGTCCTGCCCGCCGCGGCGGCCCTCCTCTGGACCCTCGCGACCCCGGTCGTGGCCGTGCCCCACCTCGTGCTGTCCGTCGTGGGCGCCGTGGCCGCCGTGTACCGCGGTGCCACCAAGCCGCCGATGCGCTACGAGTCGCCGCTCCTGGACACCCCGATGGGCACCGTGCCGATCGGCCTCGTCACCCGCCTGCTGCGCGGGCCGGGACTGCTGGTGGTCGTCGCGGCGATCCAGTTGTCGTACTAGAAACGGGCCGGGTCCACGAAGGACCCGGCCCGTTCGTTCAGCGGTGGACTACTTCAGCCCGCCCTCGATCGCCGCGATGATCCGCGGCCGCAGCTCGGCGCAGGAGATGATCGCGTCCACCGACCCGACGTCCACCGCGCGCTGAACGCTGTGCACGCGGTCGAACTCGGTGGCCACCTCGGAGAGCTTCTCCGACCGCACGGTCTGCCGGATGTCCGCCAGCTCGCCGGTCAGCGACGCCCTCTCCCCGCCGGACGAGCCGGCCACCAGCGCCTCGGCCTCGCGCACACGGGGGTCGTTGCCGGTCCGCTTGTCGACGTCGCGGGCGAACACCACGGCCGCGGCGGGGGCGCCGCCGATCACCGAGGCGAACGAGCCCTCGACCGCGAGGACGGTCATGTTCGGGTTCAGCGCCTTGGAGAACACCACGAACGCGCCGCCGTGGTACCGCGAGATCACGCAGAACACGATGGGGCCCTGGAAGTTCACCACCGCGCGACCGATCTCCGCGCCGTACTCCAGCTGGAGCTTGCGCATCGACTCGGGCGAGCCGTCGAACCCGGACAGGTTCGCCAGCACCACGAGGGGCCGGTTGCCGCTGGCCGCGTTGATGGCGCGGGCGGCCTTCTTCGACGACCGCGGGAAGAGCGTGCCCGCGGTGTAGGTGTCCGGGCCGTCGGTGGGCGGGAAGCCGCGACGGGGCACGGAGCGGGACTCGATGCCCAGCAGGCACACCGGACGGCCGCCGAGGTGGACGTCCTGCACCGCCGCGGTCTCCGCGTCCGCCATGCCCGCCCACCGCTCCAGGACCGGGTGGTCCTGGTCGGACAGGGCGCGCATCACCGTGCGGATGTCGAACGGCTTCTTGCGGTCCGGGTTGAACTCGGACGAGAAGATCTGGCCGACCGTCGTGAACTCGCTGTCCGGAACGGCGTGCGGGAACGGCGACACGTCGCGGTCGACCGGGTCGGTCGTCGTCGTCGAGCGGGGACCGGACTCGCCGGGCGCGACGTAGCTGTGGTCGTAGTGCGACATCAGCACTTCACGCGCGGAGCGCAGGTCCGGGGCCCAGTACTGGGCCTGGCCGTTCGGGCCCATGATCCGGTCGTAGCCGCCGATGCCGTGGTTGTCCTCGGCCGAGACGCCGCCGGAGAAGTCGAGCGACTGCTTGCCGGTGAGGACCATCGCGGAGTCGGGCGTCATGACCAGGATGCCCTTGGTGTGCATGAGCATCGTGGCTTCGGCGTTCCAGTACGGCTGGGCGCCGACGTTGATGCCCGCGACGACGATGTTGATCTCGCCGCCGTCCTGGGTGAAGTTGACGATCCGCTTGAGCGCCGCCGCGACCCAGTCCATGTTCTCGGTGCCCGAGTCCATCGAGATCCGGGCGCCCGCGGAGAGCGCGAACCACTCCAGCGGGACCCGGAGTTCCTCGGCGAGGTCCAGCGCGGCGATGACGCGGGCGCACTCCGGCTCGGACAGCGCGCCGAGCGCCTTCGTCGGGTCGCCCAGCAGCACGACGCGGGCCATGCCCTCCGGGTGGCGCGAGGTCGGCGTGGTGACGACACCGGCGACGAGCGCCGCGGTGTTGCCGCCGCGCGGCCGGTCGGTGGCGACGAGCTTGCCGGACTCCGAGTCCAGGTCGTACTCCTGGAACGTGCCGAACGGTCCGGCGAGCATGCCGGTCAGCTCGTACGGGTACACGGTGCCGCGGCTGTGGGCGCGCAGCACCTCCTGGCGGTAGTCGTCCAGGGGCTCGACGGGCTCGGTCGGCGGCAGCACCACGGACAGCCGGACGCCGGAGCCGACGTCGTAGCCGATGCGGACGGCGATGTCGACGAGCTCGCCGGTCGCGGCGTCGCGGCGGCGGCCCAGGAACAGCACCTCTTCGAGGTCCGCGCCCGCGGTCGTCGGCATGACGCGCCGGGCGACGACGTTCAGCTCCTCCGGGCTGAGGTCGGTCGGCGGCCACACGTAGATGACGATGCGGTTGGTCGCGGACTTCTTGGCGCCCGGCTTCTTCGCCCGGCGGATCGCGTCGAGGCACGTCGCGAGGATGTCCTCGGCGGCGGGCAGCGCCACGAGCCTGCCCTCGTCGTCGCGCAGCGGGGTGAGGTCGCGGACCTGGCCCAGCACCACGAGCCGCTCGTCGGACGGGTTCTGCTTCGCCTTGGCGCGGAAGAGGTAGACCTCCTCGTCGGGCGAGGCCAACCGGGTGAGGTCGAACGCGCGCAGCCGCTCCAGCTGCATCCGCTCGGCGATGCGCGGGTGCAGGCCGCGGAGCAGGCGCTCCTCGGTGAAGCCCTCGGGCGACGGGCGGAACGTGAAGTGGTGGTGCATCACGGCGCCGCTGTTGCCCGCGACGGTCGTGGTGATGCGGCCGACCCGCTCCGACGGCTGTTGGGCGGCCAGCACCTCGCGCAGCCGCGAGGCCATCGCGTCGGTGTCCGACGGACCGTCGGCCCAGGTCAGGTAGAGGTCCGCGACCACGTCGCCGTCCTCGGCGAACCCGCTGACCGCTCGCACGGCCTGCGGCAGCGCGGCGAAGTCGACGGCGGTGGTGACCACGCGCCCGGAACCGGCCTCGGTCCGGTGCTCGGCGACGACGAACGTGCAGCCGTCCACCTCGACCGAGCGGACGTCGCTCAGCGCGCGGTTGGTGTAGTAGCGGCGGGTCAGGACCTCCAGCAGCGCTTTCGGGTCCGCGCCGTCCCGGCCGATGCGCTGGCCGACCAGGCGCACCAGCGGCTCGGCGCTGGCGACCATGGCGGAGATCCGCTCGGCGCGGTCCTCGGCGTTCGGGTTCACGTCGAGGTGGCGCAGGTGCTTGCGGACGCCCGCGTAGACCTTGGCGCGGGTGCGGCGCAGCAGCGGCTGGGCGAACCAGCCGAACACGACGCCGCGGGCCAGGTCGGCCACGGCCGGGAAGCGGACCTGCGTCGCGGCGACCAGGTGCTCCAGCGCGAGGCCGACGGTGATCCGGTCCGCCTCCGGGGGCGGGCCCTCGGACAGCCACTGGCGCAGCAGCGTGGTCATCACCGCGACGTCGGACGAGGAGCGCTGCTGGGCCAGGAAGATGCGGAAGACCGCGTCCTCCAGCTCCGGCGTGCGGTCCAGGCCGTCGACGCCGTAGTGCGACAGCACGTGGGTCAGGCGCTGCCGGAAGTTCTCCGACAGGCCCGCGCGGTCCGCGTCCAGGCTCTGGAGGTACGTGTGGAAGTACTCGCGCGGGCTGTGCACGGAGGAGTCGGGCTTGCGCTCCTCGCCGACGGGCCGGTTGCGGCTCAGTTCGCACAGGTCGGCGAAGAGCTGCACGAGCGCGCTCTCCCCCACCAGCGCGCGCTGGCCGGAGCTCGTCAGGTCCTTGCGGGCCGCGAGGTAGTCGTTGAGCAGGCGACCGGCGTCGACCGGGTCGACGTCGAAGCCGAGCAGCAGGCTGCGCAGGCCCTGGAGGCCGTGGGCGACCCTCGTCTCGGCCGGGGTGTCCAGCCGCTCGGCGGGCAGTTCCAGCGCGGCGGCCGGGACGGCGGCGGCGGGCGCCGCGGCCTCGGCGTCGTCGCTGACCGGCTCCAGCCGCAGCAGGCGGGCACCCGACTCGACCTGGCTGCCCACCTGCACCGCCAGCTCGCGCAGCCGACCGCGGAACGGCGCGCGCAGCACCGTCTCCATCTTCATGCTCTCCAGCACGAGCAGCGGCGCACCGGCCTCGACCTCGTCGCCGACGGCCAGCGGCGTGGCCACGACCAGCGCGGGCACGGGCGAGCGCAGGACGCCGCCCTCGTCGCGGCTGATGCGGTGCGTGACGCCGTCGACCTCGACCTGGTGGACGGGACCGTGCGTGCCGGTCACCACCCGGAAGCGGACGCCGTTGACGATGAGCTGGCCGGAGTGGCTGTCGAAGCGCTCGACGTCCACGTCGGCCGTGTGGTCCGGGCCGCCCGCGGAGACACCGACGCGGAAGCTGTGCGGGGCGACGCGGGACACCTGGACGCGGTAGCCGACGTCGCGGAGCTTCAGCTCCAGCGCGCGGCCGGTCTCGTGCTGGGCCTGGGGACGGCCGCCGTGCGCGGTGGTCAGCAGCCGCTGCCGGGCGACGGACTCCTCGTCCTCGTAGGCCTCGATGGCAGCGGCGATCAGCGCGACGGCGGAGTTCTTGTGCGTGACGAGACCGCCCTGCGCGCGGACGCGGTCGATCCAGCCGGTGTCCGCGGAGCCGTCGATCACGGCGGGCTCGTCGAGCAGGTCGCGGACGAAGCCCTTGTTCGTGACGCCGCCCGCGATGATGACCGTCGTCTCGGTCATGGCGCGGCGCAGCCGGGCCAGCGCCTCGGTGCGGTCGCGGCCGTGGGCGATGATCTTGGCGATCATCGAGTCGAAGTCGCCGGGGATGGTGTCGCCCTCGCTGAACCCGGTGTCGACCCGGATGCCGGGGCCGCTGGGCAGCGAGAGGCGGACGATCTTGCCGGGCGACGGCGCGAAGTCGCGGTCGGGGTCCTCGGCGTTGAGCCGGGCCTCCACGGCGTGGCCCCACTCGGCGGGCGCGTCACCTTCGAGCTTGCCGCCCGCCGCGACGTGCAGCTGGGCCTTGACCAGGTCGACGCCGGTGGTGATCTCGGTGATCGGGTGCTCGACCTGGAGGCGGGTGTTGACCTCCAGGAACGCGAACAGCTTCTCACCGGGGTGGTACAGGAACTCGACGGTGCCCGCGCCCTGGTAGTCGACGGCGAGCACGAGGCGTTCGGCGGAGGCCTTCAGGTCGGCGACCTGCGACGGCGCCAGGACCGGGGAGGCGGACTCCTCGATGATCTTCTGGTTGCGCCGCTGCACGGAGCAGTCGCGCACGCCCAGCGCCCAGGCGGTGCCCTGCCCGTCGGCGATCACCTGCACCTCGACGTGGCGCGCACCCGTGACCAGGCGCTCCAGGAACACGACGCCGCTGCCGAAGGCACGGGCGGCCTCCTGGCGCGTGAGGTCGTACGCCTGGGTCAGCTCCGCCTCGGAGGAGACCATGCGGATGCCGCGGCCACCACCACCGGCGGTCGCCTTCAGCATCAGCGGGTAGCCGATGTCCTTGGCCGACTTGAGGGCGTCGTCGAGGGAGTCGACCGGACCGCCGCTCCACGGCGCCACGGGCACGCCCACCTGCTCGGCGATCAGCTTCGAGCCGATCTTGTCGCCGAGCTTGCGCATGGCTTCGCCGGACGGGCCGACGAAGGTCACGCCGATCTCGGCGCACAGCTCCGCGAACTCGGGGTGCTCGGCGACGAAGCCCCAGCCCACCCAGGCCGCGTCGGCGCCGGTCTCGATCAGCGCGCGCTTCAGGACGGCGTAGTCGAGGTAGGGACGATCGGCCGCCAGGCCCAGGTCGTAGGCGAGGTCGGCCTCCCGAACGAAGGTGGCCGTCCGATCGGAGTCGGTGTACAGGGCAACGGTCTCGATCCGTGTCCCCAACTCCGCGGATAGGTCCCGAACGGCGTGGATGAGCCGCATCGCGGCTTCCCCACGGTTGACGATGGCAACACGACTGAACACTGATCGGGCCTTTCGAAAGACGACGAACTGGACGGCCGTCGCCGTCGCAACGGAGTCAACACTCTCGGCTGCCTACTAGTACAAGGTATGGCGATCGCAACGCGTGTCAGGTGCTCTGCGTTGTAAGGATCCGCCAAAAGACGAGCCGACGACAACCCCTAGCGGGCCCCTTCGGCACCCCCTAGCCGGCGGCCGGTGTGATCTCGGACGCGCCCCTGTCACACGTCCGCCACGGCCGGAACGGTGATGTTCACACGAGTGTGCCCCTGATCGCCCGGTTTGTGCGATAGCGACAAAGCCCCGGTCGGGTGATCCGACCCGTGTCCTCTGCCTGCGGGTTTCCGAACCGCCCCGGCGGTCAGTAGGGCAGCCCGCCGACTCGACGGGCGTGCGCGCCGCGGACGGGTGCCCGGTCGCGGCCGAGGAGGCGGGCGATCGGGGTCAGCGCGGCCAGCAGGCACAGCCCGGCGACCGGGATCAGGTCGAGCGAGACGATCGTGAGCGCCGAGCCCACCAGGACCAGCGCCGGGCTCCACCACGCGAGCGTTCCCGCGCGGACCAGCACGACCGTGAGCACCAGCAGGCCGACGTGGAGCAGCGGCGGGCCGACCACGTAGAACACCGGGCGGACACCGGGCACGTCGGCGAACCGGCCGGTGAACTCGTTCATCCCGGCGCGGTCCGACGCGACCAGGCCCGCGAGCACGTCCACCACGAACTGGACCACCGCCGTGACGACGCCCAGCAGCGTCGCGACGACCGCCAACTCCCGGACGGCCGTGGGCGGCATCGCCCGGCGCAGGGCGAGCAGGCCCGGCACGACCAGCAGCAGGCCGACCAGGTTCACCAGGTGCCCGGCCTGCCAGTCCGGGCCGGGCCCGTAGCGGCCGTCGAGCCTGCCGACGAAGCGGATGACGCCGTAGGCGGTGAAGCAGACGGGCAGGGCGAGGAGGCTGGCTCCGGCGAACTTCATACCCGGAACCCTGGCACCGCCGCGCGCCGCTCAGCTCAGGGCGATTCCCGGACCCGACCCCGGTTCCGACCCTGATGTCGCCGCTCCCAGCACGCGGAGGACGTTGGCGCCGAGGACCTTGCGCACCAGCGGTTCGGGGAAGCCGCGGCGGAGCAGGGCGTCGGTGACGAGCGGCAGGCCGGCCGGTCCTTCGAGGCCGGGGATCGCGACCTCCGCGTCGACGCCCTCGACCACCATTGGCCGGTCGCACGCCGGGACCTTCTCGTCGATCACCTCGGTGAAGAAGTCGCTGCCCAGCCCGACGTGGTCCTCGCCCGCGACGGCCACGACGTGGGCGACGTGGTCCACCAGGTGGTCGACGGTCGGCTCGGCGTCGGTCAGGAACCCGGCGAAGAAGTTCACGCACACGACACCGCCGGTGGCCGCGACGCCGCGCAGGTGGTCGTCGACGAGGTTGCGGTGGTGCCGGTGCACGGCGTGCGCCGACGAGTGCGTGGCGATCACCGGCCTGGTCGCCAGCTCCAGCACGTGGTCGACGCCCGCGCGGCCCAGGTGCGACACGTCGACCAGCACCTCCAGCGCTTCGAGCAGGCCGACCGCCTCGACGCCCGCGCGGGTCAGCCTGCCGCCGGTGGCGTCCTCGGCGGAGCCGTCGGCGAGCATCGACCGGCCGAAGTGCGTGAACGACACGACCCGCACCCCCAGCCGGGACAGGGTCTGGAGGAGTTCCAGGTCGTCGTCGATCTGCGGGCACCCCTCCAGCGCCAAGACGAGCGCGATCCGCCCGGACGCCACCGCCGCGTCGATCTCCGCCCCCGTGCGGCACAGCGCGACGACGTCGGCGTTGGCCTCGGCGATCCGGTGGGCCGCCTCGACCATCCGCAGCGTCTCGCGCAGCGCCCCCTCCGGCCGGAACTCGTGGTCGATGAACACCGGCAGCACCTGCACGTCGATCCCGCCCTCGCGCAGCTGCGGGTACCAGTGGTCGCGGAAGTAGGCGGCCCACGCCGCTCGCGGGCGGCGCACGACCAGCATCAGCAGGTCGTTGTGCGCGTCGACCACGACGGCCTCGTGGTGCGGGGTCATCGTGGGCCTCCTGCGCGGCACGGGGTGGGACCCCGGATCATCCGCCGGACCCGGTCCCCGCGCCGCGCGAGGTGAGGCGTTCCACACCGGGAGGTGCGGGAAACCGTTGGCGCGCAACCGGGCCCGCTCAGTCGATCTTCGGCACCGCCCGCAGCGCGAAGTGCAGGTACGCGGTGTCGCCGACCGGGTAGAACACCAGCGGCAGCCACTGCTCGCGCTCGTTCGCCCGGCCGCCGAACAGGGTGTCCGTCACCGCCACGAAGTCGAGTTCCTGCGGCTGGAGGAGGTCCGCCGTCTCCCCTCGCCACCGGTAGCTCATGTGCAGCACGCCGTCGCGGTCGGTCAGCTCGAAGTCGAGCCCCTCGCTGCGGTAGACGCCGAGGTGCCGGGAGAAGTCGACCTCCGGCGGGTCGGGCGGCGGGGCGAAGTGCGTCATCTCGACGCCCGCCGACTCGGCCAGCAGCTCGTGGGTCAGCGCCCCGTGCAACCCGTCCACCTGGCCGCCGTTGGTGAGCAGCGCGATGGCGACCCCGGTTCCGGGGACCGCCGTCAGGTACGCGTACTGGCCGATCGTCGCGCCGCTGTGGCCGAACACCGGCCCGCCCGGCCAGTCGAACAGCTCCCACCCCAGCCCCCAGTGGCTGGGCCCGCGCCAGCGGTTGGGCACCTCGACCTCGGGGCTCGTCATCGCCGCGACCGTCTCGGCCCGCAGCAGCCGCGTGCCGTCCGGCGCGAGGCCGCCACCCAGGTGCGCCTCGGCGAACCGGACGACGTCCGCGGCGCTCGCGACGACGCCGCCCGCGGGCCCGATCGAGCGCGGCAGGCTCCACACCGGCGCCGGTTCCGGGTCGACCCCCGGCTCCCCGGTGTGCCCCATCGCCGCCCGGAACCGCAGCACCTCCTCCGGCAGCGTCACCGTGTGCGTCAACCCCAGCGGCTCGACGATCCGTTCGCGCAGCACCTCGTCCCACACCTGCCCGGTGGCCACCTCCACGATCCGGCCGAGGATGTTGAACCCGCTGTTGCAGTACGACATCGTGGCGCCCGGCGCGTGGTTCTGCCGCAGCCCGGCGCACGCCTCCACGTACTTCGCCACGCAGTCGTCGCCCCGGCCGGTGTCGTGGAAGAAGTCCCCGTCGATCCCGCTGGTGTGGTTCAGCAGCTGCCGCACCGTCACCGACTTCGTCGCCTCCGCGTCGGCGAGCGCGAACTCCGGCAGCACCGACACCACGGCCGCGTCCAGCTCCAGCTCACCCTCCTCGACGAGCTGGGCCACCAGCGTCGCCGTGTACACCTTGCTGACCGACCCGATCTGGAACAGCGAGTCCACCGTCGTCGCCACCCCCGTGCCCCGGTGCAGCACACCGGTCGCGAGTTCGTGGACCTCCCCCTCGGCCAGGACCGCCAGAGCGGCACCCGGAACCCGGTGGGCACCGGCCAGCTCGTCGAGCCTGGCCTGCCACCGCGCGTGGTCGAACGTCATCGCTTCCCCCTGTCTGGATGATCACCCCAGGGTGCCGGCGAAGACGATGATCGGGTCGGGCAAATGCGGTGTTCAGGACGTCTCACCCGGTTGGCTGCCGAGCCGTGGGAACGGTTTCGTGGAGAACACGACCTCCACCGGCACCTCGAAGTGCTCGGCGATGCGCAGCGCGAGGAACAGGCTGGGGCTGTACTCGCCGCGTTCGAGGTAGCCGACGGTCTGGTAGTGCACGCCCAGCGCCTCGGCGAGGTCCCGACGGGAGATCTTGCGCTCCGCGCGCAGCATGGCGATCCGGTTGTGGATCGTCTCGCTCATCGTCACCCCTGTCCCGCGGCGTCCGGTCGCACGGTCGAGCCGGGTTCCCGCCGTGCCATGCGACGCAGCATGACGGGCGCCGCGACGAGGCCGACGACCGCCCACGCCCCGAGCACGCCGACCATCTCCAGGTGCCGCCACGCGCCGTCGACCTCGGCCAGCGCCGCCGGGCTCGGCAGCAGCGCCCACCGCAGCCCCAGGCCGAGCCAGTAAACCGGGAACAGCTGGGCGATCCCCTGGAGGAACAGCGGAAGCTCGGCGAGCGGGTAGAACACGCCGGAGATCGCCAGCAGGCCCATGACCGGCAACGTGACGAGCCCGAGGCTCGCCCGGCTGCGGAACGCCGCGCCGAGGACCACGCCGAGCGGGAGGATCGCCAGCAGCCCGAGCGCGAGCACGCACGGCAGGACGAACCAGGTGAACGGGCGGTTCACCTGGACGTCGTCGAACAGGTACACCGACAGCGCCAGCAGGATCAGCGCGGTCTCGACGCAGAGCACGGCGCGGCCGAGCACCGTGCCGACCAGGTAGCCGATCATCCCGTTGGGCACGGCCTTCATCCGCAGCAGCGTGCCGTCCGCCTGGTCGTTGATCAGCACGAGGGACAGGCCGAGCAGACCGGTGTAGACGACGCTCACGCCGAGGACGCCGGGAACGCCTTGCAGGCCCACGTCCACCCCGGACCCGAGCACGGTCCGGCCGCTGAGCGAGTACAGCACCACCAGCGCGATGATCCACGGCCACAGCTCCCTCACCAGGTCGCCGAAGCTGGTCGCCCGCTGCCGGAACTCCGCCCAGCCGCGGCCCACCCCGGCCCGGACCGCCACCGCGCGGGCGTTCACCGCCGCACCTCGTGTTCCCGCACCATGGTCATGTACACGTCCTCCAGACTCGCCCGGCGCACCTCCAGGTCGCCGATCGCCTTGTCGTGCTGCTTGAACAACTCCCGCACGAAACCGGTCGCGTCCTCGGTCGCGTGCACGAAGAACTCGCCGTCCAGGCTGTACCGGACCTCGTCGCGGCTCGCGATGCGGCGGGTCAGCTCGGGCGCGCTGCCGTCGGCGACGACCTCGCCGTCGACCAGGATCACGATGCGGTCGGCCAGCTTCTCCGCCTCGTCCATGTCGTGCGTGGTCAGCAGGATCGCCGTGCCGTCCAGGTCGGCGAGCCGGTGCACCAGGTCGTGGAACGCCTGCCGTGCCTCGGGGTCGAACCCGGTGGTCGGCTCGTCCAGGAACAGCACCTCGGGCCGTCCGACGATGCCGACCGCCACGTCCAGCCTGCGCCGCTGACCGCCGGACAGCTTGCCCACCACCGACCACGCCTGATCGGTCAGCCCCACCAGTTCGAGCAGCTCGTCGACCGCGAACGGCGTGCGGTACGGCGGGTAGAAGCGGGCGAAGTGGCCCAGCAGCTCGGCGACCCGCCACCTGCCGTGGTCGCGCCACGACTGGAGCACCACGCCGACCCGCGCCCGCCAGGCCTCGTCGCCGGTCATCGGGTCGACGCCCAGCACCCGCACCTCACCGGCCGACGGCTTGCGGAAGCCCTCCAGGATCTCGACGGTCGTGGTCTTGCCCGCGCCGTTCGGCCCCAGCAGGGTCAGCACCTCGCCCCGGTGCACGTGGACGTCCACCCCCCGCAGCACGGTGTTCGGCCCGTAGCTCATGCGCAGCCCGCGCACGTCGACGACCGGGTCCGCGCTCGCCACCGCCATGTCTCCCCCTCTCGTTGTGAGAACGCGGCAGAATGTAGCAGACCTACTACATTCGATCCGACCTCCACGTCATTCCGCCGGTCCTGCGGCCTGAGTCGAGAGGAGGCGTGAGGACCGCGCGGAGCGGGAACCCCAAGGGGACCGATCCACGACCACGAGGAGTGCGCATGACGGAGGCAACCGCCGAAACCCACGCCGAGGAGGTCCGCAAGGTCGCCGAACTGGCGTCGGACATCCGGGTCGGCATGCTGACCACGATCGACGACATCGGCAGGCTCATCAGCCGCCCGATGGCGCAGCAGGAGGTGGAGTTCGACGGTGACCTGTGGTTCTTCGCCGAGCGCGACTCGCGCAAGGTCGCCCACATCGCCGCGATCCCCGAGGTGTCGGTCACGCTGACCTCGAAGGACACCTGGATCTCGATCTACGGCACCGCGAAGATCGTGGACGACCCGGAGAGGACCCGCGAGCTGTGGAACGGCTGGGTCGAGGCGTGGCTGCCGCAGGGTCCCGAGGACCCCAACGTCGTGCTCATCAAGGTGACCGCGATGTCGGCCGAGTACTGGGACACCCCCGGTGGGCGCATCGCGTCGGTGCTGAGCTTCGCGAAGTGGAAGATCAGCGGTGAGCGGTACGACGGCGGCGACCACGGCACCGTCGACCTGTGAGCTAGCGATCCACCCGCGGTGGGCCCGCGACGACGCGAACGGTGAAACCCTCGTCGTCGCGCCCCAGCGTGACGTAGCTGCACGTCTGGTACGTGAGCCACAGCCCGAGGCCCGCCGTGGCGGTCTTCGTCGTGGGCAGCAGGCCGACCGTCGGGTCGGACGGGCCGGGGCCCTGGTCGGTGACCGTGAGCACGACGTGGTCCCGATCGGCCCACAGCCGGAACCGGACCGGCGGACGGCCGTGGCTCAGGCTGTTCGTCACCGCCTCGCTCGCGGCGAAGACCAGGTC
>DATMCA010000598.1:0-4908 GCA_035559015.1 Umezawaea sp.
GCTGGTGAGGCCGGGCAGCTTGGGGCGGGGGCGTTGACTGCTGCGCGTGGGAGCCGTTGGTCAGTCGCTCAAGGGTGGTGAGCTTGTCGTCGGAGTTCTAGATGGTGGTGCTGGCGCGGGCGTAGGCGTCTGCGCCGCTGAAGACGTTTTGGCCGTATTCGGTTGAGTTGTTGTACTGCCACACGGCTGCCCACCAACCCTCGCTGCTGCCCATGTCGCGGGCGTCCGAGCAGAGGTAGCGGGCGGTTGCGAGTGCGGCGTCGTCGATGTTCTGCGGGTCGGGTGGGGTGCCGTCGCCGTTTGCGCGTTGGGCGTACTTGACCCAGGTCGACGGGATGAACTGCATCGGGCCGACGGCTCGGTCCCAGGTGGTGTCGCCGTCGAGTCTGCCGCCGTCGGTGTCGTTGATGGCCTTGACGCCCGGTCTGCCGTCCAGCGGGATGCCGATGATCGGGAGGGTTGTTCGGCCGTCGTCGCCCAGTTTCGCGCCGTTGATGTAGCCGTGGTGCGACTCGATGCGGCCGACGCCCGCGAGGGTTGCCCAGGAAATTCGGCAAGCCGGGGCTTGAGACCTCATCATCAGGTCGGCCAGGGCGTACGCGCGCAGTGCGCGCTTGGGGATGTCGGTCTTGTCCGAGACCTTGCGGGTCCACTCCTCCATCGGGTCCACGCCGTTCGGCTGGCCGTTGGAGGGGGCGGCCTGAGGCACCTGGCCCGCTGCGTCGGGAACGTCCGTGCCCGGTTCCACCAGCTGGAACGGGACCGGGAAGTCGGCTTTCGGTTGCACGACCGGCTTGCGGTTCAAGGCCCCCAGGCCCCAGGCGCCGACGGCGATGATCACCACCAGCAGGAGGGCCAGGCCCAGTCTTCCGGCGAGGCCGCCCGCCCCTCCGCGCTTGCGCGGGGAGGGCGTGAGCTCGGACGGCGGGGTGACGACCACGTGACCCAGGCTACGTGCCAAATCGGCCCGTAACCGGGATGTGATCAGTGTCGAACGGAGCAACCTCTGCCGTTCTGACCGTTTTGCCTGCGTCCGGCGGGTGAACGTGACCTAACCTTCGCGGTTCTGCTCTAGACGAAGAGGCTAGCCTTACCTAAATTCAGGGCAGTGCCACAACGGCGGGAGGAGGAACTGTGCTGGTCAACAACGGTTTGATCGGGTTGCGCGAAGGTCTGGAGGCCGCGCTGGTCGTGAGCATCCTGATCGCGTTCCTCGTGAAGACCGACCGGCGGTCCTCGCTCCCGTACGTCTGGCTCGGCGTCGGTGTGGCCGTCCTGCTGTCGGTCGGCTTCGGCGCGCTGATCACGTTCACCACCTCGACGATGTCCTTCCAGCAGCAGGAGGCGTTCGGCGGGGGCATGTCGATCCTCGCGGTCGCGTTCGTCACCGGGATGATCTTCTGGATGCGGAAGGCCGCGCGGACCATCGCGGCCGAGCTGCGCGGGAAGATGGCCAAGGCACTGGAGATCGGACCTCTGGCCGTGGCCGTGGTCGCGTTCGTCTCCGTCGGTCGGGAAGGGCTGGAGACGGCCGTCTTCTTCTACTCCAGCGTGCAGAGCGCGGGTGTGGGCACCGTCGAGCCGCTGATCGGGTTCCTGATCGGGATCGCGATCGCCGTCGCGCTGGCGTGGCTGCTGTACGCGGGCGCGATCCGGTTCGACCTGGGCGGGTTCTTCACCTGGACCGGGGCGCTGCTGGTGTTCGTCGCGGCGGGCGTGCTCGCCTACGGCCTGCACGACCTCCAGGAGGCGGCGATCCTGCCCGGCCTGAACACCCTGGCGTTCGACCTGAGCACGACCGTGCCCGAGGCGTCCTGGTACGGGGCCCTGCTGAAGGGCATCTTCAACTACTCGCAGCAGACCACCGTCCTGCAGGCCGTCGCCTGGGTCGCGTACGTCGCGATCGTCCTGCCGCTGTTCCTGTCCCGCCCGCGCGACCGCGCACCCGCGGCAGCACTCTGAAACCCTGGAGAACCCGTGTTCACAGCACCTCTGCGCGCGACTTTGGTCGCGGCCGCGTCGATGTCGGTGCTCGCCGCCTGCGGTGGCGGGTCCACGCCCGCCGCCGGGACCGATGGGCCGATCACCGTCGAAGCGGCCGACGACGCCTGCAAGGTGGCGCGGACCTCGGCGAACACGGGCAACGTGACGTTCGAGATCACCAACAAGGGCACGAAGGTCACCGAGTTCTACCTGTACGCCGAGGGCGACCGGATCCTCGGCGAGGTCGAGAACATCGGCCCCGGCCTGACCCGGCGGCTGATCGTCGAGGCGACCGACGCGGGCAAGCTCCAGACCGCGTGCAAGCCCGGCATGGTCGGCGACGGCATCCGCGGCGACTTCACCGTGACCGGTGAGGGCCGCAAGTCCGTGGACACGGACACGAAGCTGGCCGACGCCACCAAGGAGTACCAGCGGTACGTCAACTCGCAGGCCGACAGCCTCCTCGCCAAGACGACCGAGTTCGTCGACGCGGTGAAGGCCGCCAAGGTCGAGGACGCCAAGGCGCTCTTCCCGGTCGCCCGCCTGTACTGGGAGCGCATCGAGCCCGTCGCGGAGAGCTTCGGCGACCTCGACCCGAAGATCGACGGCCGCGAGGACGTCATCGAGGAGGGCCTGGAGTTCACCGGCTTCCACCGGTTGGAGAAGGACCTGTGGGAGACGGGTCCGCAGGCCGATTCGCCCGCCATCGCCGACCGGCTGCTGACCGACGTCAAGGAGATCGTCGCCAAGGCGAAGACCGTCGAGCTCACACCGCTCCAGTTGGCCAACGGCGCCAAGGAACTGCTGGACGAGGTCGCGACCGGCAAGATCACCGGCGAGGAGGACCGCTACTCGCACACCGACCTGTGGGACTTCCGCGCCAACGTGGACGGCTCGCAGGCCGCGATCGCCGCGCTGCGACCGGTGATCCAGGAGAAGGACGCCGCCCTGCTGACGGTGCTGGACGAGAAGTTCAAGGCGCTGGACGACCTGCTGGAGAAGCAGCGCAAGGGTGACGGCTTCAAGCTCTACACCGAGCTGACCGAGCCGGAGGTCAAGGACCTGGCCGCCGCGGTCGACGCGCTGGGCGAGCCGGTCAGCAAGGTCGCCGAGGCCGTGGCCAAGTGAGCGGGGGGCTGCCCAGGAGGCGACTGCTCGGCCTGGCGGGCGCCGGTGTGGCGCTGGCCGGGGCGGGCGCCGCCGTTGGTGCGGTGACCGCCGCGCCGCGGCGACCCGAGGTGGAGAACACGTCCTCGGTCGCCGGGGCCGTGCCGTTCCACGGCGAGCACCAGGCCGGGATCACCACCGCCGCGCAGGACCGGATGCACTTCGTGGCCTTCGACGTGAAGACCACCAAGCGCGAGGAACTGGTGGCCCTGCTCAAGGAGTGGACCGACGCCGCCGTCCGGATGACAAACGGCCAGGAGGCCGCGGACGGCGGCGCGGTCGGTGGTTCCGCGGAGGCGCCGCCGAAGGACACCGGTGAGGCCCTCGACCTACCCCCCTCGGCGTTGACCATCACGATCGGCTTCGGCCCGTCGCTGTTCGACGGCCGCTTCGGCCTGGCCGACCAACGACCGCCGGGCCTGATCGACCTACCGCGCTTCCCCCACGACGACCTCGACCCCAACCGCAGCGGCGGCGACCTGTGCGTGCAGGCCTGCGCCAACGACCCCCAGGTCGCCGTGCACGCCATCCGCAACCTCGCCCGGATCGGCTTCGGCCGCGCCTCCGTGCGCTGGTCGCAACTCGGCTTCGGCCGCACCTCCTCCACCACCAAGGACCAGGTGACCCCGCGCAACCTGTTCGGCTTCAAGGACGGCACCCGCAACATCAAGGCCGAGGAGTCCGACCTCCTGCACGACCACGTCTGGGTCTCGGACAAGGACGGCCCGGCGTGGCTGGTCGGCGGCACCTACCTGGTGGCGCGGCGGATCCGGATGCACATCGAGATCTGGGACCGCACCTCGCTGCGCGAGCAGGAGGAGATCGTCGGCCGCAAGAAGGGCACCGGCGCCGCACTGGGCCAACTCGACGAGTTCGACGAACCCGACCTGCACGTCAAAGGCGCCGGCGGCCTGCCCGCCATCGGCGTCGACGCGCACATCCGCCTCGCCTCGCACGAATCCCTCAACGGCGCCAGGATCCTGCGCCGCGGCTACAACTTCACCGACGGCTCCGACGGCCTGGGCCACCTCGACGCCGGCCTGTTCTTCATCGGCTTCAACCGCGACACCCGCACCCAGTTCGTCCCGATGCAGAACGCCCTCGCCACCCGCGACAAGATGATGGAATACCTGGAGCACAACGGCTCCGGCCACTTCGCCGTCCCACCCGGCGTCCGCGAGGGCGGCTTCTGGGGCGACACCCTCTTCCGCTAGCCGGTCACGGCAGCACGGGCGCGCCCTCGGGAGCCGGAGCCGCGGCGGGAACGGGTGCCGGGGTCGACGACGGCGGCACGGGTACCTCGGTCGTCGTCGGCACGGGGTCCGGCGTGACCGTCTCGGCGGGCGCGGTGGGCACCGGCTCGACCGTCGGGCTCGGCACCGTGGTGTCGACGGGGGCCGAGGTCGGCGGGTTCACCACGGCGCTGGACGTGGCGGCGGACGGCTGGGGCGCGCTCGGCGACGGCCGGTGACGGCCGGCGCGCGGCTCACCCCGCCTGCGACGTTCCTCCACAGTGGATGGACCGGCGGACGCCGTCGGGCCGGACGGCCTGGCCGCGGCCGAACCCGGTCCACCCCGGACGCCGTCGCGCACCTCGCGCCGCACGTCCTCGGGCACCTCCTGGCGGGCGGGGCCCGAGGGGGTCGACACGGCGGCCTGGGACCGGTGGGCGCTCACCAGCGTGGGCCGCGAGGTGGCCTGGACGGGATTGCCGCTCGCCTGCTCGCCGGGCTGTTCCCCTTGCAGGAGAACGAGTGC
>DATMCA010000599.1:0-3379 GCA_035559015.1 Umezawaea sp.
CCGCCGCGACGCTTCTGCGAGCGGATGAAGTGCGGGAACTTGATGGTGTCGCGGATGAAGAACACCGGGGTGTTGTTGCCGACCAGGTCGTAGTTGCCCTCGGACGTGTAGAACTTCAGCGAGAACCCGCGCGGGTCGCGCCACGTGTCCGGCGACCCCAGCTCACCGGCGACGGTGGAGAACCGCGCCAGCGCCTCGGTCTTCACGCCCGGCTGGAACAGCGCGGCCTTCGTGAACCGGCTGATGTCCTCCGTGACCTCCAGGCGGCCGAACGCGCCACCTCCCTTGGCGTGCACCACGCGCTCGGGCACCCGTTCGCGGTTGAACTGGGCGTTCTTCTCGATCAGGTAGTGGTCCTGGAGCAGGATCGGCCCGTTGGCTCCGAGTGTCAGCGAGTGGTCGTCGCTGGCGACGGGGATGCCGACGTTGTTCGTGGTGCGGAGCGGTTCGGTCACGCTGTTGACTCCTCGTCCCGTGATGGCGGCCGGCAGTCGCCGCACAGACCCCAGAAGATCACCTCGGCTTCGTCGACGGTGAAGCCCGCCGAGTTCGACGGTTCGAGGCAGGGCGCCGGCCCGTGGACGTGGTCGACGTCCTCGGCACGGCCGCAGCGGCGGCAGACCAGGTGGTGGTGGTTGTCCCCAGTGCGCGTCTCGTAGCGGGCCGGCTGACCGGCGGGCTCGATCCGACGCACGAGGGCGGCTCGGGAACACGTGTTCAACACGTCGTAAACAGCCTGCGTGGACACCGTCCCCAACCGCTCCCGCACCCCTTCGGCCACGTGCTCGGCCGTCGAGTGCGGGTGGCTCGAAAGCCACTCCAGCACGGCGAGCCGGGGAGCGGTGAGACGCAACCCGGCTCCCTTGAGGAGCTCACGGGGATCAGGTGTCATGGCCAGTCCATGTGACCACGTTTACTGGAATGAGTCAAGAAAACGACCGATTAAAGATTTGCCCGCACAAGGCACGATGGGATCGTGAACCCCGCTAACTACCTGAGCGTGCTGCGCCTACCGGGCATCCGCCAGGCGATGCTCCTGATGCTCCTGGCCAGGATCCCGACCACCGCGTCCGGCATGACCTTGACGCTCCACGTGGTCCTGGCACTGGACAAGGGCTACGGCGCCGCAGGCCTGGTGGGCACCGCCAGCACCATCGGAATCGCCCTCGGCGCCCCTCTGATGGGCCGCCTGACCGACCGCCGAGGCCTGCGCACGATGCTCGTGCTGAGCACCATCACCGAGGGCTTGTTCTGGTTCACCGCCCCAGCCCTGCCGTACTCGATCCTGCTGGCGACGGCCTTCCTCACCGGCCTCACGATCCTCCCGGTCATGTCCATCGGCAGACAGGTCCTGACCGCCCTGGCACCGTTGGACAAGCGCCGAACAGCACTGGCCATGGACTCGATGGCCGTAGAGGTCTCCTACATGGCCGGCCCCGCGCTCGGCGTCCTGCTCACCACCAGCGCCAGCAGCAAGGTCGCACTGTGGACGGTGGGCGCCGCCATGGTCGCCGCAGGCATCGCCCTCTGGATCGCCAACCCACCGGTGAAGAACGAGGACGAACAACAACAAAACGGCGAACGCCCACCCAGAAGGGAATGGCTGACAGGACCGGTGATCGGAGTCCTGGTCACGTCCTGCGGAGCCATCTTCGTCCTGGCAGGCATGGAAGTATCGCTGGTAGCAGCACTACAGGAACAAAATCAAATCCAGTGGACAGGCCCACTGGTAATCGTCATGTGCCTGTCCTCACTCGTAGGCGGCTTCGTCTACGGCGGCCTGACAAAGGCCCCAGCACCAAGAACCCTGATGACAGCACTAGGCCTACTATCAATCCCAGTAGGCTTGGCAACCGGCAACCTCTGGGCACTAGCACTACTACTCATACCCGCAAACTTCCTGGCCGCCCCAGTCATCGCCAGCACCGGCGAAGTAATCACCCGCCTAACCCCACCCTCAGTACGCGGCGAAGCAATGGGCCTACAAGGCTCAGCATTCACCCTGGGCGCAGCAGCCGGCGCCCCTCTGGCAGGCTTCGTGATCGACCACACCCAAGCAGCCTGGGGCTTCGCGGTAACCGGCGCAGCAGGCGCAACCATCGCCACAATCGGCGCACTACTAGACCAACGCAAAAAAACCACAACAAGCGTCTAACCAGCACGGCCAACGGCCAACGGCCAACCCACCACCAACCGGCAGACGAACCGGGCCCTAAAACGTGGCCGATTTTACTTGGGGGATTTGCCCCTTAAAATTGCGGATCGGGCAGGGCTTTCGGGCACTGCCTTTTCGCCCGATCAAGGGGCAAATCCAGGGGCCCCAAGTCAAATCGGCCACACCACGCTGGTACTCGCAGCCAAGGCCCACCGCCGGAAATTACCCCCTCCCCAACTCCCCATTCAACTCCCGCAATGCCAAATAAACCCCCTCCACCAACGGCCGCCGCCGAGCATAGAACTCCACGGCAACAGGATCAGGCGCAATCGTCTTCCCCGGCACAACCAACCCCGCCGCCTCCGTCAACGACGACAACACCCCCAACGACCTCCACCCCAACAAAGCAGCCCCCACCCCCGACCCCTCACTGTCATCCGCGACCTCCAACTCCATCCCCAACGCGGACGCCAACACCACGGCCCACAACTCACTCCGAAAAGCCCCACCGGTTACCCGAATCGACTCAACCCCAGCCCCGGTCGACCGAACCGCGTCCAACACCAACGCCAGTTGTTGCCCCACCCCTTCAACCAACGCACGGGTGATCTCCGCACGGCCATGTTCACGGCGCAGGCCGACGAGGGTGGCACGCGGATCCGGATCCCACCACGGCGCCCGCTCGGCCAGGAGATACGGCAGGGCCAAAAGACCATCCGCCCCAACAGGCACAGCCGCGGCCTCGTCCAGCAACGCACCCACCTCGACCCCGAAGGTCTCAGCAGCCCACTGCGCCACCACCCCACCGTTGCTGACCGCTCCCCCGAGCACCCACAACCCATCACCGATGGCGTAGCAGAACACCCGCCCACGCTCATCCACCCCTGGCCGGTCCCTCACGACCCGCAGCGCACCGCTGGTGCCCAACGACAACGCCGCCACACCCGGAGTCACCGCGCCCACGCCGAGGTTCGCCATCGGGCCATCACCGCCGCCCATCACCACCGGCGTACCAGGCCGAATCCCCAGGATGTCAGCCGTCAACGGCAACGAATCCGTGGGCGCCAACAACTCCGGCAACTGCTCAGCCCGAATCCCCGCGAACTCCAACGAGGCCGGGTGCCAGGCCAACCGGTGGATGTCCATCATCCCGGTCCCCGAGCCCGACGAGTGCTCGGTGGCGAACCGACCGGTCAGCCGGAGCCCCACGAAGTCCTTCAACCC
>DATMCA010000600.1:0-4329 GCA_035559015.1 Umezawaea sp.
CCTGCCTCACCAGGTCGCCGGAGTGGAACCAGCCGCCCGCGAACGCCTCCTCGGTCTCCTCCGGCTTCCGCCAGTACCCCTGCGTCACGGTGGGGCCGCGGTAGACGATCTCGCCCACCTCGCCGAGGGCGACGTCGTTCATGGACTCGTCCACGACGCGGTACTGGAGGTTCGGGATCGGCCTGCCCACGGAGCCGAGCTTGCGCGCCGAGTCCTCGCCGCTGAGCACGCAGGTGATCGGCGAGGTCTCGGTCTGGCCGAACACGGCCACGTTCAGGGCGTCGGGGAACTTCTCGGCCATGGCCCGCAGCGTCGCCCCGCTCGCCGGTGCCGCGCCCCAGCTGATGATCCGCAGCCTCAGGTCGCGCTCGCCGATGTCCGGCTGGGCGCAGAGCAGGTCCCACTGCTGCGGGACGTTGAACACCACGGTCGCGCCTTCGCGCTCGTAGGCGTCGAGCACCGCCCGCGGGTCGAAGGCGCCCAGCGGGTGGATCACCACCGTGCTGCCGAGCAGGAAGTTCGGCACGATCGAACCCAGGCCCGCGATGTGGAAGAAGGGCGCGGTCAGGAAGCCGATGTCGGAGTCGTCGAACATCTTCATCGCCCGGACGCAGGTGAGCGCCTGCAACTGGAGGTTGCGGTGGGACAGCATCACGCCCTTCGGCCTGCCGGTGGTGCCCGAGGTGTACATGATCAGCGCCGTCGACTCCTCGCTGACGTCGGGCAGTTCCATCGGCTCGGCGGAGGACAGGAACCCCTCGTACGCGACGCGGTCCCCGGCCGTGTCGGACTCGCCGATGACGATCACCGTGCCGATCGACGCGGCGGCGGGCGCGGAGCGGAGCAGCGGTTCCAGCCTCGCGTCGACGACGACGGCCGACGGCGCGCAGTCGTCGAGGATGTAGTCGAGTTCCTGCGGTGCCAGGCGGAAGCTGAGCGGGACGGCCATGGCCCCCAGGCTGTTCGCCGCGAACACGGTCTCCACGAACCACGGGTGGTTCAGGGTCAGCGTCGCCACGCGGTCGCCCTCGCCGACGCCCCGGTCCGCCAGCGCGGCGGCCAGCCGCAACGACCGCCGCGACAACTGCGCCCAGGTCGTGGTCTCCCCGAGGTAGCGCAGCGCGGGTTTGTCCGGCCGCACCACCGCGTGGGTGGCGGCGTGCGCCATCCAGTGGTGCCGGAAGGACCAGGCGGGAACCGCGGTGATCGGCATGGCCGCTCCTCGAACGCCGCATCGGTGAGGGTCGCGGCGTCATTATGCCTGTCCAGCGGGCCGTTGAGAAGGATTAAGTTAATCGGGAGTCACGCGAGTGCAGACCCGCGCCAGGCTGGTCCCGGAGACCTGATCAGGTTCGTGGTTGACTGGCGCGCATGGCTCCGCGCACGCCCACGTCCGCCCGGCGGCCGCTGTGACCGCCGAGTCCACAGCGGACGTTCGACCGCGCAACCGCAGGCAGCTCATCGTCGACGCGGCCGGTCGGGTGTTCAGCGAACGCGGGTACCACGCGGCGTCCATGGAGGAGATCGCCGCGGGCGTGGGCATCACCGCGGCGGCCCTGTACCGGCACTTCCCGAACAAGTACGCGCTGTTCGCCGAGTGCGCGGACGTCATGGTGGACCGGCTCGTCGCCGCGCTCGACGAGCTGCCCCCCGCGGCGGCCCTGGCGGACGTGCTCGCCGTCATCACCAGGGTCACGGTCGCCCACCGGGCGTCGGGCGGTGTGTACCGCTGGGAGGCCCGGTACCTCAACCGCGAGGACCGCCACGTGCTCCGGGGCAAGTTCGCGCACGTCGTCGAGCGGGTGGCCGACGTGGTCCGCCGCGAGCACCCGCTGCCCGACGACCACCTGCGAGCCGTGGCCGCCCTCGGCGCGATCGGGTCCATCACGATGCACCACACCTCGATCGCGTCGCGCCGGGTCGAGGACCTGCTGGTGACGTCCGCGACGCGCGTGGTCGCGACCGACCCGACGGTGGCCACCGGGAGCGCGCACCTCGTCGAACTGCCCACCCCGCCCGTGCCGCGCACCCGGCGCTCCGAGATCCTCGCGGCCGCGATCCCGCTGTTCGAACGGGACGGGTTCGCCACCGTCACGAACGGCCGGATCGCCGAGGCCGTGGGCGTGGTCCCGTCCGCGATCTACCGCTACTTCCCCGGCAAGGCCGACATCCTCGCCGCGGCCTGCCTGCGCGCCGCGGCACTCCTGGCCCAGGCGGTGGAGCAGAACCTCCGCGGCGTGCGGGACCCGCACGAGGCGCTGGTCGCGCTGACGGCGACCTACGTCGCCTACAGCTTCGAGCACACCGCCCTCACCAGCGTGGCGAGCTCCGAGTTCGGCGGCCTGCCCGCGGCCCTGCGACGCCCGGTCGTCATCGCCCAGCGCGAGCACATCGCCGTGTGGGAACAACAACTCCGCCTGGCCCGCCCGGAACTCGACTCCCGCCAGGCCAGGGTGCTGGTGCACGCCGGGTTCGGCGTCGTGGTCGAGGCCGGCCGCCGACTGCGCTGGCAGGACGGCACCGCCCACCGCGATGCCGTCGCCGCCCTGCTCCTCGGCGCACTGGGCCTCTGACCCCTCCGATCGGATGAATTCCGGAAAGTGCCGATTGGTCCACGCCGGAAATCAAGTGGTCCGACAAAGGGGGAAACCGTCGCGTGGCGGAACTCGGGCAACCGTCCCGACTATCTCAACCGGCACCACCGGTGACCTGCGCACAGACGATATTCACCCCTGGCTTGCCCGACTCGGGTGAACCTCGTGTCGTGCCGGCCGTGTTCGACCTCGGTGACGCCCCGGACTCGCTGCACCAGGTGGGCATCCTGTCGGGCCGCAGCGCCGCGGATTGGAGGCGCTGTCGATCCCGATTCCGGCGAACGCGCGGGGCGCCCACCGCGGGGCCGGCGTCGACCCGGGGACCGGGAGGCCGACGTCGGCGGAGGTGGCGGACGCGGTGGTCGCCGACGGGCGCAGATCGCGGACCGGCCGCACACCGCTATTCCGGTAATCGTTCCCGTTCAATTCCCATCTCATTTATTCGCCGGCCCGTGGTGGCAACATCTCGCCCAAAGGCCCGCTTGACCCCCTCGACGGCGCCGGACAGGATTTAGGGGGATAAAGGTCGGTTATGGGGCTGACCGCAAGGCGCCGCGGAATTCACCGCGGCGACAGGTGCCGGATCGTCGGTGTGGTCATGTCCTCACCAGAGCGGGTGTCCTGACGCCCGCGCGAGGTGGTGCAGCCGGTGCGGGAGCGGACCGAGTCGATCACACGGGAGGCGCTGGCCGACTTCCTGCGCCAGCGGCGGGACGCGTTGTCGCCGGAGCTGGTGGGGCTCCGGGGCGGCCGACGGCGCCGCACACCGGGACTGCGCCGGGACGAGGTGGCGCGCCTGGCGAACATGTCCACGACCTACTACGAACGGCTGGAGCAGGGCCGCGGCTCGCAGCCGTCGGCCGCCATCCTCACCGGGCTGGTGCACGCGTTGCGGCTGGACCCGGACGAGCGGGCCTACCTGTACCTGCTGGCCGGGCACGCCGAGCCCGTCGCGGAGACAGCCGACGGCGCGGGAGACTCCGGGCTGCTGTCGGTGATGCGGGCGGTGACGGCGACGTTCCCGGCGTTCGTCACGGACGACCTGGGCACCATCGTGGCGCAGAACGCCTTGCACACCACGCTGTTCGACCGCGTCGCGGGCCTGCCCGCTCGGGAGGGGAACCTGTTCTGGTGCTGGTTCGGCTCGGGCCGGTGGCGCCGGGCGGTCCTGAACTCGTCGGAGCACCAGGAGGCCATCGGGCGCAACTTCGTCGCGTACCTGCGCGTGGTCGTGGCCAAGCGCGGCTACGACGCGGCCGCGGCGACGCTGGTGGCGGAGCTGCGCGCGGTGAGCGGCGAGTTCCTGCGGTTCTGGGACGAGCACAGGGTTTCCGGGCCCACCACCCCGGCCATGAGCGTGCTGGACGACCGGGTCGGCCGCCTGGACTTCGACTGCGCGCTGATGGTCAACTCGCGGTCGAGGCAACGGCTGTACTCGCTCCACGCGGTTCCCGGCACGCCCACCCAGCAGCGGCTGACCAGGCTCGTCGGGCTCTCCGGGTGGCGGCGTGCCCGCGGGACGGGCGATCCTTAACCGATCTCACGGCCGGGTCGTCGTCAGCCTGGTGAAGGCTTCCTCCAGCCTGGCCAGCGCGGCCGACAGGTGCGGCAGGCCAACGGGATCGTCGTCGGCCAGGGCCTGTCGCTGCTGCTCCTCGTCGCCGTAGAGCAGGCTGGTGGCGGCCTTGAAGCGGAGCCCGCCGGGGTCGTCGCCGAGCAGGTGCCCCGGCAGCAC
>DATMCA010000601.1:0-2246 GCA_035559015.1 Umezawaea sp.
TGCAGCAGCTCGTCGTGAGCCAACCACACCACACCCATCCCGCCGCTGCCGATCTCCTCCTTGAGGACGTAACGACCGCCGACAGCGTTCACGCCGAGCAGGCTATCGGCCCGATCAGCTGCTGGCGACGAGCTTCGCCAATTCCCTGTCGAAGTCGATCCACAGGTCCTCTTCACCGGGCTGCACGACGTCGTAGGTGAGGTCGAGGAACTCGGCGATGTGCTCGGCCTCGGCCGACAGGATCGCGAACCCGGTGGGGGCGTTCAGCTCCAGCAGGACGCGCTCCGGGTCGTCCGCCGCGGGCCGCACCATGATGTCGCCCTCGCCGGACGGGGTCAGCAGACCGTCGGCCAGCAGGTCGCGGGCGAACATCCACTCGACCTTGCCCTGCCCCGTGTGGAACAGGACGGCGACCGCGTACGGGTCCTCCGGGTTGTACTGGAGCTCCGCTTCGACCGGAGCCGGCGCGATGCCGGGCACCAGCAGCTGGAACGTGGTGCTGGCGGTGATGATCGTGTTCTCGGCCATTTGGCTCATCCCTTCCCTACCTGCGTTGTTCACGCTCTCACGGGAAGAGACGTCCGAGACAGCGCTCCGAGACGCTATTCGCCCGACAACCACGCTATCGGGGGAGACGTGGGTCTCACTTACGCCTGTTTGCCCTGCTGGCTCGTCTCAACTGGGCAAACAGGCGCGATACGCTCGGTGATCACCCCTCACTTCAGAGTAACGGGCTCGACCTGTCGGGTGTCGACGGGTGCGACCGCCGTGACGGGACGGCGGCGGGTCAGCGCGATGCCGAACAGCACCACGACCATGCCCGCGACGACCCGGACGCTCAGCGCCTCGCCGAGGAACGCGGCGCCCAGCAGCACGGACACGACGGGCAGCAGGTAGCCGACCGTGGTCGCGTTGGTCGGGCCCTCGTCCTCGATCAGCCGGTAGTTGATGACGAACGCGACCCCGGTGCCGAAGACGCCCAGGACGGCGACCGCGACCACCGCGGCCAGGCTCAGGTGCACCGGCTGGAGGCCCGCGACCGGCACGACCAGCGCCGTGAGGCCGGTTCCGATGACCAGCTGGGTCGACGACAGCTGCATCGACGTCAGGCCCTGGCCGGACAGCGTGCGGCCGATGTACACGTACGCCACGGCGTAGCTGGCGGCCGCCGCGAGGCACGCCAGTGCGCCCCAGCTGGCCAGCCCCGAGCGCTCCCACGGCGCGAAGATCAGCAGGGTCCCGACGAAGCCGAGCACCAGCCCCGCGAGCCGCGCCCCGCCGCGCTGCTTCTCGAAGCCCAGCAACAGGCCGATCGCCAGCGTCCACAGCGGCGTCGTCGAGTTGATGACGCCCGCCACGCCGGAGTCCACGGTCTTCTCGCCGACCGCGAAGAGGATGAACGGGATGACGTTGCCGAACAGCGCGGCGAACGCCAGGTGGCCCCACGCCTTGCGGGACCGCGGCAGCCGGTGCCCGCGCGCATGGACGAGCGCCACGATCACCGCCGCGCCGAGCGCGGTGCGCACGACGGCGATCTGGACCGGCGACAGGCCGGTCAGGGCGATCTTGATCCACAGGAAGCTCGAACCCCAGACGAGGGCGAGGACGCCGAACCTGATCAACGTGCCGGGCTTGTTCACGGGTCTACGATCGTGCCGACGAAGCGTCAGCACAAGTGAAAAGAACTGCATGACCTTGTAGCGGAACTGAAAGGTCCAGCCATGCTCGACGTACGCCGGATGCAGGTCCTCAGGGCCGTCGTGACCAGCGGTTCCATCACCGCCGCCGCGACCAACCTGGGCTACACGCCGTCCGCCATCAGTCAGCAGGTGGGGGCGTTGGAGAAGCAGGTGGGCATGGCCCTGCTGGAGCGCGTCGGCCGCGGCGTCCGCCCCACCGAGGCGGGCAAGCTGCTGACCGAGCACGCCGCGGGCATCACCGACCGGCTGGTCGAGGCCGAGTCGGCGCTGGCGGACCTCCGGGCGGGCCGCACCGGTCGGCTCCGCGTCCGCTACTTCGCCACGGCGGGCGCGGCGCTCGTGCCGCCCGCGGTGGCCAGGTTCCGCGCCGAGCACCCGTCGGTGAAGCTCGACCTCAAGCTCACCGAACCGCTGGACCCGATGCTGGAGATCGTCGCGGGCCGGGCCGACGTGGCGATCGTGGTCCACCCCCGCAACGCCGAAGCGGCTCCCGGCGTCCACCTGGTGCACCTGCTCGACGACCCGTACCTGGCCGTCCTGCCGCGC
>DATMCA010000602.1:0-3278 GCA_035559015.1 Umezawaea sp.
CGCCGGGCCGGACGCGATCGCGACCTCGTCGGCCGGTGCCTTGACGTCCACGGGAGCCGTGGCGCCCGGCTCGGCGGGCAGCCAGCGCAGGGCTTCCTGCACGTACGGGGCGGCCGTGGTGGACACCGCGGCGGAGCCCGCCCCGTTCGACGAGGCGTCGGCGGGCAGGTGCGAGGAACCGAACGGCACGCGGATGGTGAAGCTGGTGCCCCTCCCCTCCGCGCTGTCGGCGGTGATGGTGCCGCCGTGCAGGCCCACGAGTTCCTGCACGAGCGCGAGCCCGATGCCGCTGCCCTCGTTGGAGCGCGCGCGGGCGTTCTCGATGCGGTGGAAGCGCTCGAACAGCCGCGGCATCTCCTCGGGCGGCACGCCGACACCGGTGTCGGCGACCGTGACCACCGCTTCGCGGCCGTCCGCGCGCACGGAGACCCGGATCGACCCGTCGAAGGTGAACTTCAGCGCGTTGCTGAGCAGGTTGAGGACGACCTTCTCCCACATGCCGTGGTCGAGGTGCACCGGCTCGGGCAGCGGTGGGCAGTCGACCTCGAAGGCCAGACCGGCCTTGTCGATCGCGGACCGGAAGACGCTGGCCAGCTCCGCGGTCACGGCCGACAGGTCGACCGGCTCGTAGCGGGCCCGCATCCGGCCTGCCTCGATGCGGGAGAAGTCCAGCAGGGTGTTGACCAGCTTGCCCAGCCGCAACCCGTTGCGGTGCACGATCTCCAGCTCCCCGCTGGTGCGCGGGTCCGACCGCTCCAGCCGGTCGCGCAGCTCCGCCACCGGCCCCATGATCAGCGTCAGTGGTGTGCGGAACTCGTGGCTGATGTTGGAGAAGAACGCCGTCTTGGCCCGGTCCAGCTCGGCCAGCTCCTCCGCCCGGCGCTGCTGCGCCTGGTAGCTGCGGGCGGAGGCGATGCCCGCCGCGACGTGCCCGGCGACCAGGTCGACGAAACCGCGGTAGCCCTCGTCCAGCTGCCGGTAGCGGTTGAGCCCCGCCAGCAGGAACCCGTACGGCGTGCCTCCCTGCTGCTGCAACGGCACCGCCAGGGCCTGCACGGGCGGCTGCGGCCAGTCCCCGTTCGGCAGCCCGGCGAACACGGGCCCGTCGAGGTCGACCACCGCGGACTCCCCCCGCGCCAGGGCCGCCACGGGCCACACCGCGTCGGGGTCGTCGGCGAACAGCGACGCGGGAACGCTCGGGTGGTCGGCGGTGATCCCGGTCGTGTGCGCCAACCGCGCGGAGCCGTCGTCCGCGAACAGGTAGGTCGACGTGAACGGCAGGTCGCGCGGGTTGCGGCTCAACTGCGCGCCGGCGAAGGCCAGGGTCTCCTGCTCGGTGCGCACCACGCTCGGGTCCGAACCCAGGTCGCGCAGCGTCGCCATCCGCCGCTCGCCGATGACCCTCTCGGTGTCCTCGCTGACCACGCACAGCATGCCGACCACGGCGCCGTCGTCGTCGCGCAGCGGGCTGTAGGAGAACGTGTGGTAGCTCTCCTCGGGGTAGCCCGACCGTTCCAGGAACAGCAGCAGCGCCTGGTCCCAGGTCGCCTTCCCGGTGGTGAGCACGTTCTCGATCCGGGGGCCGATGTCACCCCAGATCTCGGCCCACACCTCGTTCGCGGGCCGTCCCAGGGCCCAGGGGTACTTGCGGCCCAGCGTGTCGCGCCGGTAGGCGGCGTTGCAGAAGAACGTGAGCCGCGGACCCCAGGCCATCCACATGGGGAACCTGGACGACAGCAGGATGCTCACGGCCGTGCGCAGGCTCTGCGGCCAGTCGGCAGGCGGCCCGAGAGGGGACGCGTCCCAGTCCACCGCCGCGAGGTCCGGACCGACCTCGTCGTCGACGGCGAACACCTCCGCCGCCGGTTCGGGCCCGGCGGGGTCGGAACGCGTCACCGCAGATCCCTTCGTCCACGTCGGAGCACGTGCCCCGCCACCACCGCGCGCCGGTGAGGTGATCCGTAGAATAGGCGAGCCGTCCCACGTGTGCGCACGGCCGTGCCCGAGCCCGTCCGTCCACGACCAGCCCCACCCGTAGCACAGGAGACCCGGTGACCGACCACCCGTTCACAGTCACCCTCGACCCTCGCTCATCGGGCCCCGCCGTGCTGCGGGTCGCGGGCGAACTCGACCACTACACGGCCCCCAGGCTGAACGAAGCGCTCGACGCGGTCCCCGACGGCGGTCTCGTCATCGACCTGACCGACCTCGCCTACTGCGACTCCACCGGCATCAGCGTGCTCGTCATCGCCTACCAGCGCGCGCAGGCCGCCAACAGCCCCTTCGGCCTCGCCGGGCTCAACCACGAGCTCACGCGCGTCTTCCAGGTGGTCGGGTTGTACAACGTCCTCCCCTTCCACCCCACCGTCGACGAGGCCGTGAGCCTCCAGCGGTCGTGACGACCGTCCACGACGGCGGCCCGCGCTAGGCGGTCTCGCCCCTCGGGGTCCCGGACGCTTCCCGGTCCTCGTCGGCCGGGAGCATCGCGGCGACGGCCGCGTCCACCGACGTGAACATCGTCAGCACGCGGTCCACCGTGGTGGCCTCCAGCGGTCGCAGCACCGGGCGACCCGCCGCCACCACGCCCAGCGGCACACCCACCCGGTTCGCGTGCTCCTGCGCCGCGACGAGGGCGGAGATCCCGGACGAGCCGAAGAAGCGGACTTCGAGGAGGTCGATCACCAGAGCGGGCGGGCGACTGGCGAGCGACTCGTCGACCTTCGCGCGCAGCGCGGCGACCGACGTGATGTCGACTTCACCGGAGCAGCTCAGGACCGTCGCCCCACGGCGGACGCCCGTCGTGATGACCGCGTCGGCCGACATCACCGGCTCCTCGAACATCCGTGACCAACTCCCTGCGGTGCGTGACAGGCTCGGGCCCGTGATCGACGACTTCGCGAAAGAATACCTGCACGGCGATCTGCGGGAGATCCGCGAGACGGTGCTGTGGAAGCTCGACGGGCTCGGCGAGTACGACGTCCGCCGTCCCCTGACCTCGACGGGGACCAACCTCCTGGGCCTGGTCAAACACCTCGCCCTGGCCGAGTCGCGGTACTTCGGCGAGGTCTTCGGCAGGCCGTTCCCCGAGCCCCTGCCCCGCTGGGACGACACCGACGCGCGCGGCACCGACATGTGGGCGGCCGAGCACGAGACGCGCGAGGACGTCGTCTCCCGCTACCGGCGCGTCCGGGAGCACTCCGACGCGACGATCGCCGCCCTCCCCCTCGACGCCCCCGGCCACGTGCCGTGGTGGCCGCGCCCCGACGTGAAACTGTTCA
>DATMCA010000603.1:0-2303 GCA_035559015.1 Umezawaea sp.
CACGACCGCCTCCCGGTGGGGGTGAAGTACGCGGGCATCCGGCCGATCGCGTTGATGAAGTTGCCCGCCACGTACCGGGGCGCGCCGATCCGGAGGTCCGGCAGCTGCTGGTAGACCTCGGTGAGGACGTGCCGCAGTTCGAGCTTCGCGAGGTGCGCGCCGAGGCAGAAGTGCGGTCCTCCGCCGCCGAAGGCGATGTGCCGGTTCGGCGTGCGGGTGATGTCGAAGTTCCACGGGTCCGTGAAGACCTGTTCATCGCGGTTGGCCGACGAGTAGAAGAGCACGACGTGCTCCCCCGCCTCGATGGTCTGCCCACCCAGTTCGGTGCGCTCCACGGCGGTGCGGCGGAAGGTCATGATGGGGGTGGACCAGCGCAGGACCTCCTCGACCGCGCCCGGCAGGTGCGCGTCGAAGTCGCCCAGCAGCAGTGCGCGCTGGTCCGGGAAGCGGTCGAGCGCGTGCACGCCGTGGCTGATGGCGTGCCTGGTGGTCTCGTTGCCCGCGATGAACAGCAGGGTGAAGAACGCGCGGATCTCGTCGTCGGTGAGCCGTTCGCCGTCGACCTCGGCCTGGATGAGCGCGCTCATGAGGTCGTCGGTCGGGTGTTCGCGCTTCTCGTCGATCAGGTCGAGGGACATGGCGGTGAACGCGACCACGCCGTCGCGGATGGCCTGGGCGGGGTCGGCGCCGCCGAACTCGGGGTCCTTGCAGCCGATCATGGCGTTCGCGTGCACGAGGGCGCGGTCCCGCTGGTCCTCGGGCAGCCCGATGATCTCGCAGATGGTCCAGATCGGCAGGCGCTCGGCGACGCCGGTGACGAAGTCGACCTCGCCGAGGTGGGCCACGGAGGCGACCACGTCGTGGGCGGCACGCCGGATCGCCGCGTCCATCAGCGACATCCGGCGGGGGGTGAAGGTGGTGGTGATGAGCTTGCGCAGCCGCGAGTGCCGCGGGCCGTCCATGGCGATGATCGACTGCGTCGCCTCGGCGAGCGCGGGCGGCAGGATTTCCAGGGTCACGCCGCCGAAGTACGCGGACGAGGAGAACGCCCGTGGATTCCGGCTGATCTCGGAAACGTCGTCATGGTTGACGACGGCCCAGTAACCCTGTCCCTCGACCGACGGCATAACGGGGTTTTCAATGGGAGGCTGCCACGAGACCGGATGATTCCGTCTCAATTCGGCGAATCGCGAATCCCGCCCCCTGGGCGTCAACGACCAGAATTCCTCGGAGGAGAGGTTTACCGCAACGGCATTCTCCAAAGTCGTCATGATGTTGTTTCCGAGAGTTCCGCTGCGATCTCCCCGCGCAGCACGGACTCCAGTTCGACCAGCGCCCTGGCGACCGTCGACCCGTCCAGCACCCGGTGGTCGTAGGTGAGCCGCACGTCCAGGGTGCCGTCGTCCTCGAACTGCCCGTAGTTCAACGTCGTCGTCAGCGGTGAGAGCTGGTGCAGGCTGGCCCCGCCCTCGGACGCGGTGGTGCTGGCCGCGAACGTGCCGAGGAAGTACGCGCGGAACGGGCCGCGGGCCTGCACGGCGAGCCACCAGATCAGCCTGCGGACCGGGAACGGCAGGCCGCTGAGCCCGATGATGCGCCGGTAGCTGCGCAAACTCTCCAACGGGGCCGTCTTGTACTTGCGCACGATGGCGTCGATCTCGCGCAGCGACAGCGTTTCCGGGCGGGGGACGCGGGTGAAGAACACCGCGCTCTCGCCCTCGTACAAGCGCTCCACGCTGAACGAAGCCGCCGTCTCCGGGTGCTCGTAGAGCTGGGCCCACGGGAACGAGAAGTACGCGCGCCGCAGTTCCGGGTGCCGGGCGCACACCACGCCGTACGCCTTCACGAAGATCGCGCACCAACTCACGTGGTCGGTCGCCGTGGCCCGCGCGGCGACCACGTCACCCAGGCGCATCCGCCGTTGCATCGGCACGCTGGGGACCTTGCGCGAATGGTGGAGCAGGTCGCGCATGAACTGTCGGGGCGGCGAAAGTCGCAGCGTTCGTCCGCGTCGAATGGGGACGTCCCGTGTCGGACTCGGAAGCGCCCCTGATTGCTGGGTTATCGGTGTCCTGGTGAGCATGCGTCCGACGATAAGGACGAAAAGTACGCTCTCCGAGAACGCTGTCCGGAATAGGGGTTGATGTAAATCATATTGCGCTCAGTGGCACCCGCAGGACTGCCGGTGCTTCAACGTCGGCGCGAGGCGGATGGTTTCCGGCGGGCGGTCCGGATCGGTGATCCGCGAGAGCAGCAGCCGGACGGCCGTTCGGCCGATCTCCTCGATCGGTTGGGCCATGGTC
>DATMCA010000604.1:0-4550 GCA_035559015.1 Umezawaea sp.
CGAGCGGCGCGGACGCCGCGGAGGCGTTGCGGCGCGTCGAGGAGTTGGCGGAGCGCGGTTTCGACGAGTGAACCGGTAACTTGCACGATCCCGATGGTGAAGGTCACCCGGCGGACCGCCTGGTCCGTGGCATAGTCGCCACAAGTTACCGTTCGGTAGCACCGGGAGGTCGTCGTGGCGCGCCAGTTCAGCACGGTCGGAGTGGTCGGACTCGGCACGATGGGCGCGGGCATCGCCGAGGTGTTCGCCCGCACCGGGCTCACCGTGATCGCGGTGGACGTGGACGACCAGGGCCTCGAACGCGGTCTCGGCCACCTGGAGCACTCGACGGCGCGAGCCGTGGAGCGCGGCAAGCTGGACGAGGCGGGCAAGGCCGAACTGCTCGGCCGGATCAGCACCAGCACGTCGCTCGCGGACCTCGCGGGCTGCGACCTCGTGGTCGAGGCCGTGCCCGAGCGCATGGACCTCAAGGCCTCGGTGCTGGCCGACCTCGACCGGATCTGCCCGCCCGACACCGTTTTCGCGTCCAACACCTCGTCGCTGTCGATCACCGAGATCGGTGTCCACACCGGACGCCCCGGCAAGGTCGTCGGCCTGCACTTCTTCAACCCGACCCAGGTGCTCAAGCTGGTCGAGGTCGTCCGGTCCGTGGTCACCGAGCCCGATGTCGTCGCGGACGTCGTGGCCCTGGTCGAACGCCTCGGCAAGACGCCCGTCGTGATCGGCGACCGGGCCGGGTTCATCGCCAACGCGCTGCTGTTCGGCTACCTCAACCACGCCGTGCGGATGTACGAGTCCCGGTACGCCACGAGGGAAGACCTCGACGCCGCCATGCGCTACGGCTGCGGCTACCCGATGGGCCCGCTGGCGCTGCTCGACCTCATCGGCCTGGACACGGCCTACGAGATCCTCGACACGATGTACCACCAGTCCCGCAACCGCCTGCACGCCCCGGCCCCGGTGCTCAAGCAGATGATCACCGCCGGGCTGCTCGGCCGGAAGTCCGGTCGCGGCTTCTACACCTACGACGCCCCCGACTCGTCCACCGTCGTGCCGGACGTCCACACGCCCGCGGCGGCCTCCGACGGGCTGTCGACGCGCGAGGTCCAGCGGGTCGGCGTGATCGGCACCGGCACGATGGCCACCGGCATCGTCGAGGTGTTCGCCAAGCGCGGCTACGACGTCGTCCTGCGCGCCCGCACGCGGGAGAAGGCCGAGGGCGCGCTGGCGAAGGTCCGCAAGTCGTTGGAGCGGGCCGTGTCGAAGGGCCGTCTGTCCGAAGTGGACGCCTCCGCCGTGCTGGGCCGCATCACGCCCGCCGTGGAGTTCGACGAGCTGGCCGACTGCGACCTGCTGGTCGAGGCCGTCGCCGAGGACCTGGCGGTCAAGAAGGCCGTCTTCGGGTCGTTGGACGAGGTCTGCAAGCCCGGCGCGATCCTCGCGACCACCACGTCGTCGCTGCCCGTCATCGAGTGCGCGGCGGCCACCGGCAGGCCCGGTGACGTCGTCGGCCTGCACTTCTTCAACCCCGCCCAGGTGATGAAGTTGGTGGAGGTCGTCGACACCATCTCCACGTCCGCCGACGTCGTCGCCACCGCGCGCCGGGTGTGCCTCGACCTCGGCAAGCAGCCGGTCCACTGCGGCGACCGGGCCGGGTTCATCGTCAACGCGCTGCTGTTCCCGTACCTCAACGACGCCGTCAAGATGCTCGAAGCCCACTACGCCGACGCCGACGACATCGACAACGCCATGAAGGTCGGCTGTGGCCTGCCCATGGGCCCGTTCGAGCTGCTCGACGTCGTCGGCCTCGACGTGTCGCTCGCGATCGAACGCACCCTGTACCTGGAGTTCCGCGAAGCGGGCTTCGCCCCGGCCCCGCTCCTGGAGCACCTCGTCACCGCCGGGCGACTCGGCCGCAAGACCGGCAAGGGCTTCCGCGACTACACCTGATCCGCGGCTACGAGCTGGGCCGATGGGCGCGCGGCCACCGGTTACCAGTGGCCGCCGCACACGGGGGCGCCAACGTTTGGCATGGTGGTGGCATGCGGCGCGCGGTGATCTCGCTCTTGGTGGTGTTGCTCGGGTTGACGAGTGGATGTGCGTACTCGGTACGGGGTGCGGCAGTGGCGGAACCGGAGCTCAACATCGACTCCCCGTTCTCCCCCGGCGAGTCCACCGACCCGTCGGTCGACCCGTCGTCCGACCCCTACCCGTCGACCTCCGGTTCGGCCCCCACGTCGACGTCCGACGAGCCCAAGGCCGACCCGGTCAAGAACCTGTGCGCCCTGATCGGCTGGGGCGACATGCCGTACACCGGCACCGACAAGACCGCCCTCCCCACCGCACGCGACTACGACCCGACCTACGACCAGTCGTGCAAGTGGCAGACCAAGGCCGGTGAACTGGACGTCGGCGTCACCCTCCGGTACCGCGCGGGCAAACCCGTCGCGCTCCAGGAGAACTCCGGCGAGTACGACCTCAACGGCCGCAAGGTCACCTACCTGGACCGCACCAGCGACACCGAGGTCCAGCCGTCCTGCGTGCTGGTCCTGGACTACGCGGGCGGCGGGCTCGGCATCATCGTGATCGACGGGTCGAACAAGTTCGGCGCCATCTGCGATCAGGGCAAGCACCTGGCCGAGGTGCTGATCTCCAAGGAACCCCAGGGCTAACCGCAACACCCGCCACCGCAGCAACCGCCTCCACCCTGCGGCACTTCCGCCGCCGCACCAGCCGTGGCCACTCCCACGACGGACAGCAACTTCACCGTGTCGGAGTGGCCCTCGGGACAGTCGGCGGGCTCGGACGACGCGCTCATCGGCCGCTTGACGTCGAACGTCGAACCGCAAGCCTTGCAGCGAAACTCGTAGGTGGGCACCCGACCATTCTCCCCGGCCACCGACCCCATCGGTAGTCTGGTCCCTCGTGCCACGCCGCAACCACCCCAAACGCCCAGCGTCGGACGACGACCGACCGCTCGGCGGCGGCATCGGCTGGGCCCGGAGCGAGTCGGCGTCGGACGGCGAGTGGCTGGTGCGGAACGTGGCGGGGGCACAAACGTCGAAGTACTACCGGTGTCCGGGGTGCGACCACGAGATCCAGCCGGGGGTGCCGCACTTGGTGGCGTGGCCGGCGGCGGATTACGGGTCGGTGGAGGAGCGGAGGCACTGGCACCAGGGGTGCTGGAACTCCCGAACGCGGAGGCCACGGCGGGGGTATTGAGTCGGGCTGGGCATGGTGGGTTGTTGGGGCTGGTGGGTTGTCGAGGCCTGGTGGGTTGTCGAGGCTTGGCGGGTTGTTGGGGCTTGGCGGGTTGTTGAGGTGGGCTGGTTCTCACGGCAACGCGTCCTCGCCGATCGGGCACAGCACCCTGGATCTCGCCGCAAGCCCAGTCCTAGCCGACCGACGCACCCACCCTCGATCTCGGCCGCGAACCCAGCCCCAGCCGACCGAGCACCCCACCTTGGACGGCCCATCCGAGCAGGTTCTCCCGAGCTTGACCGCAAACCCGGCCACAGCTGTTCGCACACAAACCGTCCTCGCCAAAGCTTCACCGCGACCGGCCGGCTCTTTCCCAAGACTTGCCGTGCCAACCAGCCCCCCGCCAGTCACCTCCGCACCCACATCGGCCGAGTCCAGACCCCTCCCTGCCCCCGATCCGGAGCGCCTTCATGCCCGTTTTGCTTTGTCAAGGCATCTTTCCCGCCTTGACAAAGCAAAACGGGCATAGAAACAATTGAGCGAGCGGGGGAGGCTTATCAGGACAACCCGAAGCAGGCGTCCCCCATCGTGCAGGACCCCCCGACGCATACGCTACGACGGACCACCGACAAAAACGGATCTCCGCAGGTCAAGGTAGGCGTGGTCCTGGCTTGGAGGGGTCTCCCCCCGCTCTCCCATCATTTCGATGTTTTCCCTCGTTTGTCAAGGCGGGAAAGATGCCTTGACAAACGAGGGAAAACACGAAGGCGCTTGGGATCGGGGGCAGGGTGGGGAATGGACTCGACCAGTTCGCCTGACCCGTCGGCCCTAGTTTCGTCGTGGTCGGGCAGGCTGGCTCGATGCATCGATGCCGGGTGGCCGGGTGGCCGGGTGGCCGGGTGGCCGGGGCGATAGGCGAAGGCGAAGAGCGTCAGGCGTCAGTGACCGAGCTGGGAAGGAAGAGTGTTGTGGTCGGGGAAGCTGTGAAGATCACTGCGAACACGGTGTTGCCCGCGCGTCGGCAGCCCGTCGTCCTGCGGACCTCCGACAGCCTGGACCTGGTGGGGGAGTTGGCCCTGCCCGCCGAACGGGACCCGCGTGCGACGCTGGTCCTCCTCCACCCGCTGCCTACCCACGGCGGCATGATGGACTCGCACCTCTACCGCAAAGCCGCCTGGCGCCTCCCCGCCCTGGCCGACATCGCCGTCCTCCGGTTCAACACCCGTGGCACCGCCAGTGAAGCCGGTCGCAGTCAAGGCACCTTCGACGGCGGCGTGGGCGAACGGCTGGACGTCACCGCCGCCCTCGACTTCGTCGCAGACCTCCCGGACGTCTGGCTGGTCGGCTGG